>CBFGPU010000813.1:0-1839 GCA_965650715.1 uncultured Haloferula sp.
GAGCAGCGCCACGTAAGCCAGTGCATCTTTCACCTCGCGGCGGTCGTAGAAGCTCTGGGCACCCACCATGCGGTACGGGATCTTCCGCTCGCGCAGGGCTTCCTCGAGCTTGCGGCTCTGCTTGTTGGTGCGGAAGAGGATCGCGAAATCCTCCCACGGGCGGTTGCCGCGGGCCTTGTCCACCAGGATCTCCTCCGAGATGTAAACGGCTTCCTCCTCGTCTCCCGGCATGCCGACGAGTTGCACCGGCTCGCCGCCCATGATGGTGGACTTGAGCGACTTCTCGCGGCGGCCCGCGTTCTTGCGGATCAGGCTGTTCGCGGTGTGCAGGATCGCGTGGGTCGAGCGGTAGTTCTCTTCCAGCAGGATGATCTTGGGGTTCGGAAAGAAGCGCTCGAACTCGAGAATGTTCGCGCTCTCCGCACCGCGCCAGCCGTAGATCGACTGGTCGTCATCACCGACCACGCAGACGTGGTACGGAGCGCCCACGAGCTGCTGGAGCAGCTTCATCTGCAGGCCGTTCGTGTCCTGGAACTCGTCCACGGTCACGCGCTTGTAAACGCTGCGGAAGTAGTCGCGCACGTCGGAGTGCTCGCGCAGGAGCTGCTCCGCGAGCACCAGCAGGTCGTCGAAGTCCACGGCGTTCTGCGCGCGCATTTCGTTCTGATATGCCACGGCGAGGGAGGCGAAAAAGTCGTCCTCCATATCCTGCAGGTCGATGCCCTTGTTCTTGGCCTTCGAGACCTCCGCGAGCACGGCTTCCGCCTTCACCTTTTCATCGCTGCCGCCCATGCGGACGATGAGCTGCTTCATGATGCCCACCTGGTCGCTCCCGGAACAGATGGAGAAGTTCTTCTTGTAGCCGAGCTTGTGGATTCCCCCGCGCAGCAGGCGCACGCAAAGCGAGTGGAAGGTGCAGACCGTCATCGCCTCCGCCTTCTTCTTCGAGACCATGCCGCCGATGCGCTCCCGCATCTCGGAGGCGGCCTTGTTGGTGAAGGTCACGGCCAGGATGTTCTCGGGGGAAATCCCGCGCTCGAGCATGTTCGCGATCCGGCAGGTCACGGTCCGCGTTTTTCCGGTACCTGCACCCGCGAGGATCAGGACGGGCCCGTCGAGGGAAGCGACGGCGTCCCGCTGAGCCTTGTTGAGTGAGTCAAAAGAGAAGCCGCCAGCCATTCCGCGGGCGGGATGAGAGCGGGAAGCGGGCGGCTTGGCAATCCGGCGGACGGAAAAACGCCCGCGGCACTGCTGCTGCAATGATCCGCGGGCGTTTCCGATCCGTCTTCGCCGGTCCTCCCGGGGATCTCAGCGGTCGTCGTTCCGCTGTCCCATGATCAGCATGATGAAGTAGAGCGCCTGTGCGATCGCGCCGATCGCCCCGACGACGTAGGTCATGGCGGCCCAGAAGAGGGCGTTCTTGGCCCGGCCGTGCTCCATCTGGTTCGCCACGCCGCTGCGCTCAAGCCAGACCAGCGCCCGCTTGCTGGCATCGAATTCCACCGGCAGCGTCACCACCGCGAAGAGGGCCGTCACCCCGAAGACCGCGGCCCAGACCCAGAGCATCACCGGGGAGCCCATCGTGGCCAAACCAAGGACGGCACCCATCATCAGGTATTGCTGGATCGTGCTCGCGATCTGCACCGCCGGCACCATTTTCGACCGGAAGCCCAGCCAGGCGTAGGCCTGCTGGTGCTGGACGGCGTGTCCGCACTCATGGGCGGCAACCGCGGCGGAGGCCACCGAGTTCACGTGATACACCGGCTCGCTGAGATTCACCGTTTTCCGGATCGGATCGTAGTGGTCGGTCAGATGGCCGGGCACACTGATGACCTGCAC
>CBFGPU010000814.1:0-1832 GCA_965650715.1 uncultured Haloferula sp.
GGAGTTCACGGGCATCCGGATCGACCTGACGGCTGGCAAGGACCAGCGGACCACCGTCGTCCCGGAGGCTCATCACCCGGTCCACCTTGAATTCGAAGGGCCGCGCCTTCGCCGCCACCATCTCGCATTTTCGCTTCGCATCCTCGACCACCATGATCTGCAAGCCGTGATGGTGATAGCTGCCGACATGATGGAGAGCGACGTGGAGCTGATCCTGCGACCGGAGTTTGAAGTTCATCCCGTATCGCTCGCGGAACTCGCGACCGCAGGCGATCATCCCTCCCGCTTTTTCCCGATCGGGAAGGAAGGCAACGAACAGGCTGTCTTGTTCAACCGGTGTCGGCTCCGGCATTCCAGGTAGAAGAAGTTGTGATTCCATAGCTACGGAAATTCATTAAGATTTCCGTAGAACCTCCGCCCGGATCCGCCAGATTCAAGGGATTTCTATCCCGACCTGAACGGGACGCCTGGGCCGGGTCACCCGCCCACCTTCTTCACGAAGCAGGCCTTCAAGCCGATCGCGATGCCGTCCATCTTGCAGGAGATCTCGTGATCGCCATCGACCAGGCGGATCGCGTTCGACTTGGTGCCGATCTTGAGGGTCTGCGAGGAGCCCTTCAGCTTGAGGTCCTTGATCATCGCGACCACGTCGCCATTGGCGAGGACATGCCCGTAGGCGTCCTTCACGACGCGCTCGGCGGCGGGTTCGTCCGGGCCGGTTTCCTTGGGCCATTCGTGGCCGCAGGTCACGCATTCGTAGTGATCGGAATGGGTCAGGACCTCGGACGAATCGCAGATGGGACAGACGGGAGTGCTCATGAGGGATGAGGAGATGAAATGTCAGGCGGGAACTCAAGCCTTCCCCGCAGCGTGCCCGTGCCCGCCGTGAGCCTCGCCATCAAGGAAGCCGAAGCGGCGGCGGACGGCGGCCATCTCCGCGGTGAGCCTGCCGCTTTGCTCGCGCACGGTGAGCGGCGCTTCCACCCCGGTCTCTCCGCTGAATTCGCTCCGGTGCCGGCACGCGAAGAGCGTGAAGAGCGGCGTCAAGCTCTCGCGCGGTATCACGTCGCGCATCGTCACCGTGCCCAGGCCCGCTGCGGCAATGCCATCGAGCGCGCGCTGCTTCTGCGGCGAGGGAAAGCACAGCACGAACCAGCCGCCCGGAGCGAGATGCCTCGCCGCGGCGCGCGCGTAGTCGGAGACATCGCCGCGCAGCTCGAAGCGCGCGTGCGCCTTCTGCGAATCCTGCGGCACCACCCCGGCATTGGCGGGGAAGTACGGCGGGCTGCCCGTGACCAGCGGAAAGGTCCTTCCTAGATCCAGTTCGCGGAGATCGCCCAGCGAGCAATCGACGCGCTGCCGGATGCCGTTCGCGTCGAGGTTCGCTTGCAACAAGCGGTAGCTGATCTCCTGCGCTTCCACACAAGTGAGCCGCGCTGGCTCGCCCATGCCCCACAGCGTGAGCAAGCCCACCGTGCCGATCCCCGTGCCGAGATCAAGGTGCTCCGCGACCGGCGGCGAAACCTGCAGGGCATACCACGCCGTCAGCACGTCATCGATGGAATGGCGGTGCCCGCCCTTCCGCTGGGCGATCAGCCAGCCCGCCGCGCCGCCGGCATCGTCCTGCCACGCCTCGCGACCGGCCAGTCCAGCCGGCCCCGTCAGGGCATCGAGCGTGATGCGTTCGCCGAACTCCCGCTCCAAGCGCGCCCGCTCCGCCTGCCAGCGATCGGTGCCGGAGGCGGACGGCGGATCTTGAAGCGGTGAATTCATCGGCGGGCGGCACTCCTTCGCGGCGCGGAGGCGGTGGGGAAGCGCGAAGTGCGCGGAGG
>CBFGPU010000815.1:0-1822 GCA_965650715.1 uncultured Haloferula sp.
GGGGTGACGGCTCTGGGCGAACACCTGGTACTGAGTGGCACCCGTCTTGCGAGTTCGACGCTGGCCGGTACCAACCGTCGCATGGACGTCTTCTCCCAAAATACCGGCGGAGCCAACCAGTTTGGCTATGTGGGAGCCGCAGTCACCGTGCCTGCCGCGGAGATGGAAGACCTGATTCCCCATGCCGATGCGGCGAACGGCTATCTCGGCGTGCTCGGCATGCCGGACTTGGTCTCGGACACCCTCAGCTACGCCGCACCGGTCAAGGCATGGATCTTCCGCCCGGTGATCGGCGGCGGGCCGGGGAATTGGCTGCCGGTCGCGGACCTGACGCTGGCGGTGCCGAATGGCATCCCGCTCCTGCCGCCGGGTCTGGGCTTCGGCGTGGAAGATTTCCTGCACGGGCTGCCCCCGGCGAGCACTCCCGGCCTCGCACCCACATGGGCGGTGGCGGTCCACCGCCGTAGCACCGGGGGTACGGACGGCTGGCAACAGCAGCAGCTTCTCACCGGCCCGGGCACCGCGACACGCCTCGGCAAGTCGATGGCGACTTCCGGCAAATACGTCGTGGTCGGGATGCCGGACGATGCCGCCGCGGGCACCCAGTCCGGCTCGGTGATGGTATGGTATCAGGCGAAGATGGAGGGCGGCTCGGTGTGGGTTCCTGCCGGGCGGTTCGAAGCCACCACCCCTGCGGCTGGTGCGCGCTTCGGTGCGGCGGTGACGGTCTTCGACGGCGTCAGCGCCGACTGGATGGCGGTGGGTGCCCCCGGCGAAGACAGCGGCAGAGGGGCGGTGTATCTCTTCAGGCTCAACCCCTTTCTGCCCGCGCCCGCAACGAAGCGGCTGATTCCCACCACCACGCTTGATGCCGCGGATGGCTTCGGCAGCAGCGTGACCTTCTGGACGGACTTCCATCTCGGGGTGGGTTGTCCGGGGGATGACGAGGCGGGATCGAATGGCGGCGCGGCCTATGTCTTCGAGAAGGACTTCGGCGGCACGGCCAACTGGGGACAGCGCAAGAAGATCCGGCGCCCCGCCGGTGAGACGCTCGGAGGCTTCGGCACCTCGCTTGCCTTCACCTCCGATATGCTCTGCGTCGCCTTGCCTGCATCCCCCTCGACGACGGGCAAGATCTTCGCCTTCCAGAAGGACCAGGGAGGCGCGAACAACTGGGGCCAGTTCTCCTTCAAGACCGCGCCTGCCGGATCGCCGCCCGGATTCCCCGCGGCACTCGCCGCCACCCCGACCTTCGGCGTTCTCGCCGTGGGAGCCCCCGGCGATCTGCCTGCCGTGCCGGGCAAAGCCTACCTTTTCGGCATCGACAGCTCGGACCTGTGGTCGGACATCGCGACGCTCGGCGGCACGGCTGCGGAGGGGCATGGCTACGGAACGACGGTGGCCAGCTACGGGAGTAGCGTGGTGGTCGGTAACCCGCTCTACGGCAGCGGCGGCAAGACCTTCACCCACGGGATCGTCAGCACCGGCGGCCCGCTGGCTTGGAGTCTGCTGCATTCCCGCGAAGGCGCGCCGGGCGAGGCCCTGGGCAGCGCGGTGGGGGTGATGCCCATGTTCACTTTCTCCGCCGCACCGTGGTCGGACCTCGCGGGCACGGACGCGGGCGCGGTCCTCGTCGATCGTTCCGGCCCCTACGAACTGTGGGCCGCGAATCAGGGCCCGGCCTTCACGCAATGGTTCCCGGAGCAGGACCAGGATGGCGACGGGCTCGCCAATCTCGCGGAGTTCGGCTTGGGCGGCAATCCTCTCTCCTCCGCCAGCCGCCCGCCCTTCGTCATGACCCCGACGGTTTTCGACAACGGCT
>CBFGPU010000816.1:0-1809 GCA_965650715.1 uncultured Haloferula sp.
GGACAATACCGTGCTGGAGGAAGTCATGGCGAGCTGCACCACGCTGCGCGAGGAGGATGCCCGCGCCATCCTCGGCTCCTTCCTTTTCCGCCGGACGGATGTGGAGAAGCGCTGCGGCGTGCTCTCCGGTGGCGAGAAGTCCCGTCTCAACCTGGTGAAGTTCCTCGTCGATCCGCCGAACCTGCTGCTGATGGACGAGCCGACGACCCACCTCGACATCCTCTCGATCGATTCGCTGGTGAACGCGCTGAAGGGCTACGAAGGCACTTTGGTCTTCATCTCCCACGACGTGCACTTCATCCGCCACCTCGCGGAGACGACGCTGCACATCAACAACGGCGTGGTGACCCGCTACACGGGCGGCTACGACTACTTCCTCGAGAAGAGCGGCCTGAACGACGACCGCGGCGCGGTGACGGCTTGAGCGCCGCTAGCGCTCCGTGTTGTCATCCGGAACCATGAGCGGCGTGACGGACGGCCAGGAGAGCTTCGCCGAACCATCGCCACCGGCCCAGGTGAGGGTGTTCCCGCGGAGGACGGCGGTGCCCCAGTTCAGAGGCATTTCCGGAGCCGGGAAGAAGCCGGGAAATCCGATCGCGAGCTGGCGGACGGTGGTGGTCGTGGTGCCATCATTGTGCCTGCGCACTTCCGTTTCCGTGAAGTCGCCGTCACCGCTCAATTGGAACTGATCGATCCGGCCGATGCCGAAATCAATTCTGCCGGAGTTGCGGATCCGCTTGGGCGCGTAGGTCTCGTCCGCATTCGGGTCCACGGAGGCGAGCGATGATCCGCCCGACCAGGTGATGGTAGTCCAGGCATCGGGCGAGTGGGTGCCGGATGCGGAGACGGTGCCGTGGCAGTCCGCCATGTTCGAGAACAGCCTGCCGAGGTACTGGACCGGCATTTCCGGATTGCCGCGGCTGCCGCGGATGTCCGCGCGGAATTTCACGTTCATCACCATCTTCGCGTGCAGCGATCCCTGCGCCATGACTTCATAGGTGAAGGGCACGGTCCACTCCGTGATGGGCACGAGGTTGCTGCGGGTGGTGAAGCCTTTCTTCATGATCACCTCGATGTTTCCAACCGGTGGCGACGAGGGCATGCGGATGGTGATGCCATAGAAGGGTTCCCAGCGGACGACGTGCATCTTCTGGCCGGCCCACAGCACTTCGCGCAGGGAATCCCCGGGATCGTCGCCGAAGTCCCCCTCGATGAGGAACTTGGTGTAAGGCTCGTCGACATATTTATTCTCGTGGATCACGCGCATGATCGTCGGGCAGAGGATGTAGCCCGGCGTGGACGGGTGATCGTACCAGGTGAGCTTCGCGTTCGGCCGGCCTTGGTCCGGGTACTTGGGGCTGGGATCGTAGTCGAACTGGTAGGCGCTCATCCACCAGCGGGTGGCCATCAGGGAGAACGCACGCTCCTTCGGTGTGGAGACCGGCGGCTCCTGATTCATGCCGAGCAGGCGGTCGAAAACCTGCAGGCAGGGCGTGCCGCTGTAAGGCCCGGAAAGCCAATCCCAGCTCGCGTAGGAGCCGGCACCGGCCGCGGTGAAGCCGGCCGCGAGTTCGGCACCGCCCCCATAGCAGGCATCGACGACGACGATGGAATTCGGAGCGAAGCGCAAGCGCTTGCGGACGAACTCGGAGGTGATCGCGTAGAAGGGCTTGTTCTCGTCATCCACGGCGAAATTGATCTCGTCGTTCTTGATCATGGCGGCGTAGGCCCCGTCGCTGAGGGTCTTCGTGGCGTATTGGCGCGTGACGAGGGCCATTCCGATGCTGCCGTCCTTTTTCCGATAGGGCA
>CBFGPU010000817.1:0-1800 GCA_965650715.1 uncultured Haloferula sp.
CGAACCAGCGGCCCTTGCCGAAGACGGGCTCATCGAGCTTGAGCTTTCCTTGTTCCATCAACTGGAAGATGGCCACGGATGTGACGGGCTTCGCCACGCTGGCGATGCGGAAACGATGGGCGGGAGTCGCCTTCTCGCCCGTCTCCTTGTCCGCCGCGCCGTAGGCGGCGCTGAAGAGCTTGCCCTCGTCCGTGGCGAAAGCGACCGAGAGGGCGGGCACCTCGAACTTGTCCATGAAGGCCCGGGCGATCGCGGCGATGGCATCGGCTTCGGCCCCGGTCGGAAGGGCGGGCTCCGCCATCGCTCGCAAGCCCGGGACCAGCGCGGCGGGGACGGTCAGGGCGAGGCGTTGCAGGCAGGTGCGCCGGGTGATGGCTGACATGGCGGTAAGGCAGCAACGGAGGCGAAAAGCGTATCCTATCATCCATCCGTCGGCCAGTCCTTGCGCCGGGGCCGGGGCGTAGCAGAATAGAGAATATGACACCGAAGGCCACGGGCATCACGGAAAGCGCGTTGTACGTGGACGATCTGGCCCGGGCCGCGGCCTTCTATGAGAAGTTGCTCGGGGGAACCACCGTGCGGCGGGACGAGCGGTTCTGTGCGATCCGGCTGGCACCCGAGCAGGTGCTCCTGATCTTCCTGCGCGGCCGTTCGACCGCGACGATGGATACAGGTTTCGGCAAGATCATCGGTCACGACGGGGCCGGTCCCCTGCATGTGTGTTTCGGGATCGACGGCGGGCAGGTGTCGGTTTGGGAAGACCGGCTGCGCGAACTGGGGGTCGCGATCGAAAGCCGGGTCGATTGGCCGGGCGGGGCGACGAGCCTGTATTTCCGCGATCCGGACGGTCATGCGGTGGAGCTTGCCACGCCGGGACTGTGGGAGGGTTTGGCGGCGGCGGGATTGACTTGAGGCGGCCGGGCGGTCATTGCAGTGGCACATGCTGCCGCTCCGCATCCTTCACCTCGACGAGCATCTTGTCGCGATCGACAAGCCGGCCGGGATGATCGTGCATCCGGGGCGGGATGAAGACGACGCGGAGTGGATCGCGATGAAGCGGGTGCGCGACGAACTGGGGCAGCAGGTTTACGTGGTGCACCGGCTCGACCGGCCGACCTCGGGCGTGCTGCTCTTCGCGCGCGACAAGGCGACCTGTGCCCTGGTGCAGCAGTGCTTCGAATTGCGGAAGGTGGAGAAGACCTACCTCGCGGTGGTGGACGGGATTGCGGCTGCAAGCTGGTGTTGCGAGACACCGCTGCGCAAGTCGCCGGAGGAGGCGGCGCTGAGTGCGCGCACCGATTTCGAACGGCTTCAGGTGGCGGAGGCGGGGAGTTTTCCTGCCAATCCGCGTTTGAGTCTGTCGCTGGTGGAGGCGAGACCGTTTACCGGGAGGTATCACCAGATTCGCCGGCATCTTCAGGAGGAGGGCTTTCCGATTGTCGGGGACTACCGATATGCGGGGAAGGACCGGTCGGATGAACTCGGGGCGATTCTAGGAACGGGCACGCGGATGCTTTTGCAGGCGAAGGCGCTGGAACTGCGGCATCCGTACACGGGTGAGAGATTGAGGATCGAAGCGCCGGTGGATCGGGATTTTTTGAGATGCTTTCCGGAGTACTCGGGTGAGGCGATGGCGGTGGGAGCACCCGCTGCATAGCGAGACGTTGTCCCAGGCCGGTTCACCTCAACTTTGGTGGTATTGGCACGATCGGGTGAGGCGTCCTAGTCTCCACGCGGAAACAAGCGAAGAGATGAAGACCGTTACAACAGCGTGGACATTGCAGCGAGCCTGTCCGGAAG
>CBFGPU010000818.1:0-1797 GCA_965650715.1 uncultured Haloferula sp.
GGCGGGGGCAGTGCCCTCGGCGGTGCCATCCTTGAACGTGGCCATCTCCGTCCATTGGCTGGCATCGCCGGATGCCTCGAGCACGCCGTGGTCGAGCTTGTCGGTGAATGGCCCGACCTTGCCACCTGTGGCGACCTTCACCTTGCCGGCGATCGCGGCGCGGAGAGTGAGGGTGAAGTGGTCGCCGGCCTTCAGGTTCGCGCTCGACCAGAAGAAGGTTTCGGGATCGCCGTCGTAGGCGAGCTCGGGCCAGAGGAACTCGCCGCGGAAGGTGCCGAGCGAGGTCTCCACGGTGCTGCCGTCCTTGGTGCGCCGCGACGGCGGCGCGAGCGGTTCGGCGTGCCGGACGCCCGCGGCCCTGTAGTGCTTCATGATGCCGTCCAAACGGTTACGAAAGTCATCGTAGTTCCTGCGGGCCACGGGAGTCCAGGCGATCTCGGCCAGGGCGGCGATGCGCGGAAAAGCGGTGTATTCCAGTTTGTCGTAGGTTTTGAGATACTCCGACCAGAGCTGGCCCTGCACGCCGAGGATGTGCTTCGCCTCGTCCTCGCTCAAAGCGGCGGGTACGGGGTCGTAGGAATAGACGTTGTAGATCGGCTGAAAGCCGCCCCAGGCCTCGAACTCCGCGCCCTTCGCGAGTTCGGGGTTCTTGGGGAGTTGGTAGTGATCGAAGTAGAGGTGGGTGTTCGCGGCCACGACGACGTCGTGCCCCTCCTTGGCGGAGGCGATGCCGCCCGCTTCGCCCCTCCAGGACATGACGGTGGCTTTGGGGGACAGGCCCCCTTCGCGGATCTCATCCCAGCCGACCAGCTTGCGGCCTTTTTTCTCGAGGATCTTCTCGACCCGCTTGATGAAGTAACTCTGCACGTCGTGCCCGTCCTTCATCCCCTCCTTCTTCATCAGCTCGCGGACACGGGGGGATTGCTCCCATTGGTCCTTCGGGGCCTCGTCGCCGCCGATGTGGATGTAGGCGGAGGGGAAGAGTTCGCAGATCTCGGTGAGCACGTCATCGACGAAGCGGAAGGTCTCCTCGGTCGGCGCAAGCGTGTAGTAGTGGACGCCCCAGCGGGTCTCGACCTTCGGGTGGTAGTCCGGGATGTCGCTGTTCCCGAACTCCGGATACGCTGCAATCGCGGCTGCCATGTGCCCCGGCATGTCGATCTCCGGCACGATGGTGATCTGGCGTTCCGCGGCGTAGGTGACGATCTCCTTGATCTGCGCCTGGGTATAGAAGCCGCCGTAGCGCTTGCCATCGTCGGAATTGCGGTTGCCGTAGGGCGGCGTCGAATCGCGGAAGCCACCGACTTCGGTGAGTTTCGGGTATTTCTTGATCTCGACCCGCCAGCCTTGGTCCTCGGTCAGGTGCCAGTGGAGGGTGTTGAGTTTGTGGAAGGCCAGCCAGTCGATGAACTTCTTGATGTCCTCGACCGGGAAGAGGTGGCGGCCGACGTCGAGGTGCATGCCGCGCCAGCCGAAGCGGGGTTCGTCGGTGATGGAAACGGCGGGCAGGTCGATCCCAGCCGTGGTGAACCATCTCTCCGTGCCTTTCGGCGGAAGCATCTGGATGATACTACGTGTGCCGTACCAGACGCCCGCGGCGTCCTTGCCGACGACATTCACCGCCTCCGGAGTGACATCGAGCTTGTAGCCACCGGGCTTCAGTTGGAGCGAGGGATCGATGTCCAGGCGGATCTCGGAGGGAAGCCGGATCCGCATCTCTTCGCTTACCGCTTGCACGTCCTTGCCGGTGCGCTCTTTCAAATCAGCGGCAAAGAGCTTCGCCACTGATTCGAGTCC
>CBFGPU010000819.1:0-1794 GCA_965650715.1 uncultured Haloferula sp.
TGCACGGAATCGCCGCCCAACCCGCCTTCTGATCGCCGCCCAGCGAAGCGGCCCATCGCTCCGTGGTTTCGCCGAGCGGCTGCAACCGGCTCATCAGGTCGCCGCTCGGCGGCAGCAGCAGGCAGGTTTTCAGGACCCGGCACACCGCATCGCCGTTGGTCGAGTTGGCATGGGTGGCAGCGGCATCCTCGGCGAAGTGCCGGAATGCCTCGCTGTCTCCGTTCTCCACCAGCACCACGCCACAGGCCTGGATATCCAAGGTCACCGCTCCCCACGGATCGAGCTTGTCGATCTCCATGAGCCAGGAGAAGCGCTCCGATGCCTCCCGCCAGCGCCCTTGGAGCGCCAGCCACTCGCCGACCGAACGCAGTGCCGTCACGCCGTCCAAACTCGGCCGCTTCGGACGCTCCTCCATGGCCTCCAGCGCCTTCGCCGCGCCCTCGTGATCTCCTTGCCGCAGGAGGATCACCGCCTCCGTGAGCTTCTCGCGGGATTCCGCCTCCTGCCTCAGCACCGCCTCGTTCGCCAGCGCTCTTTCTGTGACTCCCCGCAGCTCCGCCTCGTTCGCCAGCGCCTTTTCTGCGACTCCCCGCAGCTCCGCCTGGTGCCGCTCCGCCTCCGTCGCCTTGAGATAAAGCCACGTGGAGGCGCCCAGTCCGGCGATCAACACCAGTGCGACCGCGGCACCCGAGAGAAAGACGATCGTGTGCCGCCTCACCAGCTTCCGCAGCAGGTAGAGCCGGCTGGGAGGGCGGGCAAGTATCGCCTCATCCGACAAGTACCGCTGCACGTCCATCGCAAGCCCGTTTGCGGTGTCGTAGCGGCGGGTGCGGTCCTTCTCCAGAGCCCGCATCACGATCCAATCCAGATCTCCCTTGATCTGGGAAAGGAGGCGGGCCGGTTCGGTGTGGCGCTTTTCCGCCGTCGCCTTCAACTCCTCGGCACCCAGCGCGGCCAAGGCCGTGGAGGGTCGCAGCGGGTCCCTGTCCTTCAAGATCCGGCGCATGCCTTCCGGGCCGGAGAGGGAAAGTTCCTTTCCATCGAAGGGCGTACTTCCGGTCAGCAATTCATAGAGCAGGACACCCAGGCTGTACACATCGCTGCGCGTGTCCACGTCGATGCCCCGGAGCTCCGCTTGCTCGGGACTCATGTAGGCTGGCGTTCCGAGCAGTTGCTCGTGGTGGGTGTGCAAGGTTTCTTCCGTCAGCCGCCCCTCGATGGCCTTCGCGATCCCGAAGTCGATGACCTTCGGAACCGGTACGCCGTCATGCATCGCCACCAGCACATTGGACGGTTTGATGTCCCGGTGGATGATGCCCTTCTGGTGGGCGTGCTGGATCGCCTTGCACGCCAGGATGAAAAGCTCCAGCCGCTGCCGGAGATCGCTGCGGTTCGTATCGCAGAATTCGGTGATCCGTGTCCCGCGCACCAGTTCCAGCACGAAATACGGCCGGCCCGTGTCCGTCGCGCCCGCGTCCAGAACCCGTGCGATGTTCGGATGATCCATCATCGCCAGGGCCTGCCGCTCCGCGTCAAACCGCGCGATGACGCTCCGCGTGTCCATGCCAAGCTTGATGACCTTCAACGCCACCAGACGCTTCACCGGCGCCTCCTGCTCCGCCAGATAGACGACCCCGCAGCCCCCTTCGCCCAAGCACTGCATGATCGTGTAGCGGTCGATCTTCTTGCCGATCCTTTCGTCTGCCGGCTCGCCGTTCACCGCCCCCGCGGGAACCGCCTCGGGCAATTCGTCCGCGTTCAGGACAATGGCCGTATACCCGCGGTCGATCCACC
>CBFGPU010000820.1:0-1792 GCA_965650715.1 uncultured Haloferula sp.
GGCCTTTTCGGAATCCGCCACCGAGTAGTCGTGGTTGCCCAGCAGGTGATGCACCGGATGCCCCAACTCCGCTAGCAAAGGCAGCATCACGTCGAAGGACTTGAAATCGCGGTCGATGAAGTCCCCCAGGTGCATCGTGAAGGCCAGCTTCTCCCGCTGGAGCGCCTCGATCGCCCGCTTCAGTTTCTCCGGCGTGGACCGGTAGTGCCGTTCGCCCTCCGCCTCGGCATCGGCGTACTGCGCGTCGGCGACCAGCCCGAAGCGCAACAGCGGCTGCGCTCCTTCCCCGGCGCCTCTTGCAAGGCGTGGCAAGCTGCCCGCGGCAGCGGCTGCTCTGAGGAAAGTGCGGCGCTTCATGTAGTGACGGCGGTCTTGAGCATCTGCTCGTAGCGGCGAATGTAGGCCGCCGCGGTCGTCTCGTGATTGAATTTCGCTGACGATTCCGCCATCACCCGTGAGAGCTGGCGGCCCCGTTGTTCGGGCGGCAGCGCGTGGAATTTCAAGGCCTCGGAGACCGCCCAGCGCAGCCCGTCCGCATTGAAGTAGCGGAATAGGAAGCCGTTGCCGGTGTTTGCTTCCACATCGAGCATCTCCACCGTGTCGTGCAGCCCCCCGGTGTCGTGGGCCACCGTCAGGCTGCCGTACTTCGGCGCGACCATCTGTGGCAGGCCGCAAGGCTCGAAGGAGGACGGCATGAAGATGAAATCGCTACCCGCATAGGCGAGATGCGAGAGCTTCTCGTCGAAGTCGTGCACCGCCACCTTGGCATACAGGTTGTGCATCTTCACGATGTTGTGGAAGTGCTTCTGGAAGTTTCCGCTCGCGACCACCGCGATCTGCATGTGGTGCTTCGTCACCAACTCGTGGAGGATCTCGGTCAGGAGCTGGCAACCTTTCTGCACGGGATCCAAACGCGACGGCCAATAGAAAAGCGGCACATCCGGATCTCCCTCCAGTCCGAGACGCTCCTGGAGTTCCAGCTTGTTCAGCCGCTTGCCCTCCGGATGGTCCGAGGGCCCGAAATGATGGCTCAGGTATGGATCGGTAGCCGGATCGAATGCCGCATCGGGAGCGTTGAGAATCCCTGTCGCGCAATCGGAGTGCACCTTCCCGCGTAGCTCGTTGCGGATCGCATCCGGAATGAAATGATGACCGCCATCGACGATCTCCTGCAGGAAGGTCGGGCTTACCGTGTTGACGTGGTCCGCGGCGAAGATTCCGCTCGTCAGCAAGTCCACCGGATTCGTGCTACGGCTCTCCTCGTAGGACCACGGGGCGCGTCGATAGAAGAGGTGTTGCCAGAAGTCCGCCGCATCGATCCCCCGATCCTCGATTTGGGCGAGGGTCAGATGCTCCGAGTGGATATTATGCACCGTGAACAAGCTCGCGATCCCGTGCCGCTTCGCCACCGCCGGGATCAGGCCGGTCATCCAGTCGTTGCAGTGGATCAGGTCCGGCCGCACCTGCGGGATCGTGTGGTTGATCACTTCCCGCTGGAAGGCCAGCGCGATCAGGTGGTTCTCCGCCCCATAGACGCTGGAGCGGTGGTAAAAGACGCGGTCTTCGGCGAGGTGGATCCGTTGCTCGGGCAGGGCCCGGCTGACTTTCTGGAATTCGTTGTCGAACACGCTCGCGACATCCAGGTGGAACATCCGCCGGTAGTTCGGCAGCGCGACATGGACATCCGCCCCCTGATCGTAAAGCGCCTTGACCAGCGAGGCCGAAACATCGGCCAGGCCGCCGGCCTTCGCGCACATCCGCTGGGCTAGGTTGCCCATGCCTTCCGGCAGGT
>CBFGPU010000821.1:0-1789 GCA_965650715.1 uncultured Haloferula sp.
TCGGCAAGTGGCCGCTCTACGACGCGAAGTCCGAGGAGGGCCGCAAGCGCGATCCGCACCTTTACGAGAAGCTCAAGAAGGAGCTCGAGGACCGCGTGCGGACGGAACTGGAAAAGAACGAGACCCCGGGGATCTGAGCCGATGACGAACGAGAAGAAGGAATGGTTGTCACGGCCCGCGCGTGAGGATTTGTCGAAGAAACTCGGAATCGTCGCCTGGGTGCTGACGGCGGTGGTGCTCGGCTTGGTCGGACTGATGCGGACGGTGCGGATCCCGCTGCCGGAGGGTGTATCCTTCGCCTTCCTGCCTCCGGTGCATGCGGTGCTGAACTCGCTGGTGGCGGTGGCGCTGCTGGTGGCGATCGTGGCGATCAAGCAAGGCAAGGTGAGGCTGCACCGCGGGGCGATCTTCGCGGCGATGGCGCTCTCGATCGGCTTCCTGCTGTGCTACGTGGCCTATCACTTCACCACCGAGGAAACCCGGTATGGCGGGACCGGCGCGATGAAGGGCGTTTATCTCTTTTTGCTGATCACCCATATCGTGCTCGCGGGGATCAGCTTGCCATTCATCCTTTTCACCTTCATCTCGGGGTGGACGAACCGCTTCGCGGCGCACCGCCGCCTGGCGAAGTGGGTGTTCCCGATGTGGCTTTACGTGGCCGTGACGGGACCGATCTGCTACCTGATGCTGAAGCCCTACTATCCGTGACGTACTTCCGATGAAGATCCTCACCTATCGCGACGCCGACTACGACTCCTTCGTCAAGCGCCTGAACCGCCGCGCGCTGCCGACGCATGACGTCCGCGATCTGGTGGGCGAGATCATCGCCGCGGTGGCGTCGCAGGGAGACAAAGCGCTGGTGGCTTACGCGAAGCGTTTCGACAACGTGGTGCTGAAGGAGAAGCAGCTTTTCGTGACCGCGGAGGAACTCGCCGCGGTGAAGGTGGCGGCATCGACGCGCAAGGCGGTGGCGGCGAGCCTGCGGAATATCACGGCCTTCGCGAAGGGCGGGCTGCGCAAGGATTGGTCGATGGTGAATGCCGAAGGCGCGCGGGTGGGGGAGCGGTTCCAGCCCTTCGACCGGGTGGGCATTTACGTTCCGGGCGGAAAGGCACCGCTGGTTTCGACGGCGCTGATGACCGCGGGGTTTGCGCGTGCGGCGGGCGTGCCGGAGATCATCGCGGCGACGCCTTGCGGACCGGATGGCACCGTGAATGCGGAACTCCTGTATGCGCTGAAGGCGGCGGGGGTGACGGAGATTCTCAAGATTGGCGGCGCGCAGGCGATCGCGGCGATGGCGCTGGGGACGAAGACGGTGCGGCCGGTGGACCGTTTGTTCGGGCCGGGCAACCGTTTCGTGGTCGAGGCCAAGCGGCAGCTCTTCGGGGCGGTATCCATCGACCTCTTGCCGGGGCCGAGCGAGGTGTTGATCATTGCCGACAAGACGGGGAACCCGGACTACATCGCGGCGGATCTGCTGGCGCAGGCGGAGCACGGGGGGGACAGCGTGATCGGTTTCCTGAGCGATTCGAAGGCGCTGATCGGGAAGGTGGTGAAGGCGGTGGAGAAGCAGCTTCCGGTCTTGGAGCGGGCCACCTATATCAAGCAGGTGCTGAAGCAGGGGACTTTCGTCCTGAACGTGCGGAACATGGCGGAGGCGGTGGAGATTTCGAATGCCTTTGCGTCGGAGCACGTGTCGCTGATCTGCGCGGACGAGAAGAAATGGCTGCCGCAGATCCGGACGGCGGGGGCGATCTATCTGGGGAACGACTCGCCGGTTGCGGTGGGG
>CBFGPU010000822.1:0-1788 GCA_965650715.1 uncultured Haloferula sp.
GGGACGATCAGGGGCTTGGCCAACAACGCGCCGAGGGCGAGCAGCGGCAGCAGCAGGGATAAGCGGAGCGCTTGCATGAATTTGGATCTAAGACGATCGGGTTGAGGCTTACAACCTGCCTTATCGTCGCGGGCTTTCAAGCTGACGCGTAATAGAGAAGATCGCTTGTAAGATTCCGGGATCCACTTGTATGTTTCCGCCAGTGGACACTTCCCCGCACCTCCGCAAATGGATGGAAGAATTACCCCCCGGGCAATTCCGCCACCTCTTCGATCATCTTCCCGGCACCCTCTTCTTCGCGAAGGACCGCGAAGGACGCCTCGTGGCAGGAAACCCCGCTTTCGTGAAACGCTGCGGCTACCAGAAAGAGGAGCAGATCGTCGGCCTCACCGACAAGCAGATCTTCCCCCCGCGGATGGCCGACAAGTTCCACCGCGACGACGAGCGCGTGATCACCACCCGGCAGCCCCTCCTGGGGCTGATCGAGTTGTTCCCGAATGCCCAGGGGCGGCCGGAATGGTTCATCACCGACAAGCTCCCGCTCTTCGACAAGCACGGGAACGTCTGCGGCCTCTGCGGCACGGTCCGGAGCTACGAGGAGCAGCGCGCCGCGATCCAACCCTACCTCGAACTCGCCGAGGTGGCGGAGCACTTGAAGGCGAACTTCCGCGAGCGCCTGGAGGTCTCCGAACTGGCCGAGATCGCCGGACTCTCCGTGCGGCAGTTCGAGCACAAGTTCCGCAAGACCTTCCAGACCACCCCGCGCAGCTACCTGATGCGGATGCGCGTGATCAAGGCCTGCGAGCTCCTCGCGGGATCGAACCTGCCGATCACCGAGGTCGCCTTGGAATCCGGCTTCTACGACCACAGCGATTTTTCCCGGCAGTTCCGCAAGCACATGGGCCAGGCACCCACCGCCTACCGCCGGGAGAAAAGGGCCGCGGGGAAGAGGTGAGAAACCCGGAGTTCCACGACCGGCTTGGCTGCGGCGGGGCCATCGATCGGGAATACCATTGGCGTCTCCGCGCTCTCTTGTCTTAGATAGCCGCGATGAAATTCTCGATCTTGATGGCCGCAGGGATTCCGCTGGTATCGCCGCTGATGGCGGCAGGGGTGAAATCCGGACACGCGGAGGCTGAATTGATCGCCAACTCGGCGTCCTACAAGCCCGGCGCGCCTCTGACCGTGGGCATCCGTCTGAAAATGGACCCGGGCTGGCACAGCTATTGGGTGAATCCCGGGGTGGGCGGCATGCCGCTCAAGGTGACCTGGACCCTCCCGGAGGGCTGGCAGGCGGGTGAACTCCGCCAGCCGGTGCCCAAGCGCTTCATGACCGGGGAGCTGCCGGGCTTCGGCTACGAAGGGGAGGCGATTTTCCTGGCCGACCTGACTCCGCCGGCGGGGGCGCAGACGGATGCCGAACTGAAAGCGAAGGTGGCCTGGCTCACCTGCAATGACGACTCCTGCGTCCCGGGTGATGCCGAGCTCTCGCTGAAGCTGCCCCCGGGAGAGGGCAAACCGGGCGGCGAGGTCGCGGCGATTTTCCAAGCACTGAAGAAGATTCCCCAGCCGATGGAGGGCGCGGAACTCGTCGTCGAGGAGGCGGGCGATACCCTTACGCTCCGGCTCAAGACACCGCCCGCGGTGGATCTCCAGGGCAGCCTGATCCTTCCCGCCACCCCGGAGGTGGTGGACCCGGCTGCAAAGATCGTTTTCAAGAAAGCCAAGGCCGAGTGGATCGCCACGGTGAAAAAGAATGAATATGCGGAGGGGCCGCCCGCTCTACTC
>CBFGPU010000823.1:0-1788 GCA_965650715.1 uncultured Haloferula sp.
CTGCGGTCGTGGATGCGGCTTTTCCGGCGTCTACAGCGGCCTGCGCCAGCCATCGGCACCGATCCCCGCGGAGATTACCAGGCTCACGGGCATCACGGACGGGATGGTCGCCGGGCACGACATCGATATCGCGGCACTCGATGCGCTCATAGAGCCCGCCGATCTGGTTATCGCGCACAATGCCGCGTTCGATCGCCCATTCTGCGAGGGGCTTTCGCCTGCCTTCGCGTCGAAGGCCTGGGCGTGCTCCGTCACGGAAATCCGGTGGGCCGACCTGGGCTTCGAAGGCAACAAGCTGGGATATCTGGTCGGCCAGTCGGGCTTATTTCACGAAGGGCATCGCGCAACCGATGACTGCTACGCGCTCCTCGAGGTGCTGGCGCGGCCAGCGGGGCCAAATGGAACGCGGCCGTTCGCTGAGCTATTGCGATCGAGCGCGCAAAGCAGGGTCCGCATCTTCGCGGAGAATGCGCCTTTTGACATGAAGGACCACCTCAAGAGCCGAGGCTACCGCTGGTCCGACGGGAGTGACGGAAGGCCGAGAGCCTGGTGGATCGAAGTTGACGAAGATCTCTATGACGAGGAACTCCGTTATCTGAGGACTGACATCTATTGCTGGGAGGACGCCGAACCACTGACCGTGCGATTGACGGCTGCTGATCGATTTCGAGCGTGAATTCGCAGCTCGGCAAGGAGTAGCGGGCAGGATCGTGCGACAATGCCGCTTCGAGATGACGGAGCGATGTCTGTCCACATAGGTCATCTCGGGAATGGCAATTCCATCCGGCATTAGGTAGCAAAAACCACCAGATCTGATCCCGGTTCTTTGGTAGCTTCCGGCTCCTTTTGACGGAGCGGGAGCAGGTGAGAGTTGACGAGGAACTGAAGCGGAAGCGCGCCGAGCTGCTCGGCGAGGTCGAGGAATTGAAGGCCAGGATTCAGGCGATCGATGGACAGGTCTCGGCGATCGACCAGGTGATCGCGATCTACGATCCGGCCCACGTACCGCGGGGGTCCGCGGCAACGAAGCCGCAGCGGCCGAGGGCAGCCCAACAGCTCCCTCCCGAATTCGCACGGATCAACAAGAACGAGGCCATCCTCGAGGTACTCCGCGAGGCGGAGCAACCGCTTTCAACAGCGGACTGCACCTCCCGGATCGCAGAGCGCAACGGTGCAGACGCGGACGATCCGTCCATGCCGCGTTTCCTGACGCAGGTGTCCGCTGCTCTGATCGCCCTCACCAAGCGCGGCCGCGTGCGCCAAGCGGGCACCGTCGATGGCCGAAAGCATCTCTGGGAGATCGCGGCCTAGGCCGCGGCACTGCCTTCCCAGATCAGGTCAGGCGGCTTGTTGCCCTGCCAGTAGCCGCACAGGGACCGCGACGTCGGCCGCTTCAGCGCCTGCCCGAGCAGGGAACGCGTTAGCCCGCCATTGCTCGTGCGCCTCATATCCTCGCGCCAGGCGATGTCGGCCGCGTACCAGTCGAGATATCGCGTCGAGAAGCGGTGGTGGATGCCGACATAGGCCCGCTGGATGCGGCTGAAGAAGCTCTCGACGACGTTGGTGTTCGTGCCGTCCTCCGAGGAATACGCCTCGGAGTGGTTCACCCGGCCCATGCGGTTCAGACCCACGACATCGTTGTAGCTCCCGTGCTCGTCGGCGAAGACCTTCGCGTTCCGGGAGACGTGATCCCGAACCGCGGCCCATGCCGCATCACCGTCCTCCTCGCGAATGACCCGGGTGAAGGTTCGGCCGGACACGCCCCGCTGCCGGATCGCGAGGATGCAG
>CBFGPU010000824.1:0-1785 GCA_965650715.1 uncultured Haloferula sp.
GTCGCGACGCTCGCATCCAGCGGGTATCCGTGGATCGCCGAGAAAACCACGTTCGCGATCACCAGACCGGGCCACAAGCCGAAGCGCGCCGCGATCGTGTTGAACAAAACCCCGCGGTAAACGATCTCCTCGCAAACCGGTGCCAGGACACACGCGCTCAAGAGCGTGTAGCCCAGACCACCCCAGCCGAAACCCCACGGATCCGCCGCAAAGTTCGCCAGGTCCTCACCGTCCTGCGGAAGCGCCCACCAGCAGAGGAATTCCAGGGTCAGCGTGATCCCCAAGGCCGCGAGCACCGCCCACCAGGCGAAAGGCCGGTCGATTCCCAGCGCCCGGATCGCCGTGCTCGGCCGCCGGAACAGCAGCACCCCGACAAGAGCCGCCGGAAAGCACCGCCAGATCGTATCCTGCGCGATCACATCTCCCAGACTCACCTCCGGAATCATCGCCAATACCCAGCCGAGAACGATCAGGAGCAAGCCCGCCAAAACATCCGCAAGCGCTACGGCGGCAAGCGGTTTCCGCCAGTCGATCCGCCGGAAGACCGCGGGCGACCGATGCAGCACGCTGAAATTCACCCGCCGCTTCGCCACCATCACGAACCCGGCCAGCCCCGCCACGGCGAGACCGATCGTGATCCCGTAAGCGCCCCATGCCATCCACACGCAGCGGCTTTCCCGCTGTTCGACCCGCGCCCGCACCGCCGCCGTCGTCTCCGGATTCGCCCGTCGCGCATGCTGCAAGTAGAGCTGCTCCTCCCACCAATAGGCTTCGCCGTCCGCAAGGATCGCTTGCCCCCAATCCTCAACCGCCTGACGGTCCGGCCTGCGATCCCGGACCAAGGCGGTCACCAGCTTGTCGAAATCCGGATTGTCGGTTTCGGAACGCTCTACCCCGGAGGCCTTGTCCAGATCCCCCGCCAACTTCCACAGGACCGCCGCTCCGCTCCGCGAGCGCGGGTCCTCGTCCTTTTCCAGCACCCCCGCCCATCGCGCATACAAGTCGCTTCCCTCGCGATCTCCAGCGGCGTCCGCCGCACCCCAAGGCACCGGCAGGGCGGTGGTCTCGATTATCAGATCCTGGTCGGCCACCCTCCACATCGACCACCCTTCAAGCGGTGATGTCCGGATGGATTGGTAGTCATCAAAAAGGCTGACCATCCAGATCGCGAGCAAAGGCAACAGCGCCCACAGCGGCAGCTTGCGCTTCGCCTTCCGCCGCCCCTTGCCCGGCATCGATGGGTCCTCCATATCGACAGGAAGCCGCGTTACAGCTTATGCTCCTGAAGCTTGAAGCGCGAATCGAACAAGCCCCCGCTGTACTTCCGGCAGCAGGCGTAGCACGCCACCATCCGGTCGATCCTCTTCACCCGCCGGATCGTGGTGTAGCACTGCGGGCAGACGTATGCGAAGTTCCGCTTCATCCGCTTCCGCTTGAAGGGCAGGTTGTGGAAAGGCTGCTCGTTCGGAATGCCGAGCTCGGCGCAGGCCGCCCGCCACTCCTCCCCGTGCACCTCGATCCGGCGCCGTCCGGCCCGCTCGTAAGCGACCAGATGCGCGAGCTCATGGCGCAAGGTCCGCCACACCTCCTCCGGCGCCTGCTCCTTCAACTTCGGATTCAACTCGATCAAGCGGTCCGGCCACCATGCACGCCCGGCGGTCGTCTGCATGCGCGAGTTCCAGCCCACCCGCACTCGCCGCGAAAGCTCTGGAAGACCAAGGCTGGCGGCCGTTTCCCGGCACCACTCCGTCAATCCTCCGTCCGTCTTTGTCGTGGAAGTTCGCG
>CBFGPU010000825.1:0-1784 GCA_965650715.1 uncultured Haloferula sp.
GGGTGTGCGAGCACCTTCTCGCCGATCACGAAGAAGACGGCCTTGACCCCGCGGGCATCGAGAAGGTCGAGGATGGCGGGTGTATCGACGGGGTCGGGGCCATCGTCGATCGTCAGCAGCGGCCCCTTTCCTTCCACCCGTGAGATCATCGGTCCGAAGATCCGGGCATTCGGGAGGAATGTTCCGAGGCTCCAGAGGAGGCCCAAGGGAACGAGGCCGAGCATGAAGCCGGGCCAACCCCATTTGCCCGCCATCCAGCAGGTGGGCGCATGGAGGATCACCCAGAGAAACCAGCGGAAATTCGTTGTGAGGAAGGGCGGCCGGGTCATGAAGACCCGCCAGATGAGGGCCAGCACGCCGCTGAGATTGAGGAAGAGAAAGAGGCCCCAGAGCAGCAGGAAAAGCCAGATGCCGGTGCCTCCGGAAAACCAGATCTGCCAGACCGCCCAGAACGAGATTGCCATTTCCCAGCGGCCCCATTGAAGGCCGGATGTCCGCCCGCCGAGGGCGAAGGCCAGCCCGTGGAGGAGCAGGAAAGTGCCGGGAAGGAGTCCGACCCACGCCAGCCAAGGCCCACCGAGGCGCCACAGGAGATCGAGCACAATGGCACCCGCCATCAGCGGCACGAAGCACGAGAGGAACACCCGTTCGGCGCGGTGAAGTCCTTCGCACGCCGACATCCGCACGGCATCGCCGGAGGGGGTCGCGAGACGCCCCCCGAAGGCACGGAAAAAGGGCGTGACGGCGCGGTTCGGGCGCGGCATTTCAGGAATGCGGGGCCAGTTCATATTGCCCTCCCTTCCTCGCGACGCAGTATGGGTTCGAAGACGAACCACTGCGGCCAATGGCCCTTCACCGTATCAAGGATCGCTCCGGCCCAGACCGGCGTGGCGGGGTCCTCGCCGCGACCGCGGACGCGCTCCGGAAGCTGCAGAGGTGCATGCACCTGGATGCGGTAGCGCCGCCAGCCCTCGCGGATGATGAAGAGCGGAAAGGTTGCTGCTCCGGTGATGCGGGCGAGATAAAGCGGACCACGTGGCAGCCGCATGTGCAGGCCGGGCTCCACTTCCGCTTCCATCGGGGAGACCTCGAAGATCACGCGGTCGCCCTGCACGGCGACGACATCGCCTTGATTCAGGTAGCGGGCGAGTTCGACGCCGAGCATGTCGCCGCCGGTATTGAAGCAGGTGCGGAACCACGGGTTGAGGCGCTCCTTCTCGCGCTGCTCCGCCTCGCGGATCGCCTGCATCTCGGGTTCGCGTTCGGGCGCGCGGACTGCGTGGACGGTGCGGCCGAACTTCGAGGAGAACAGCGGTGCGGCCATGTCGTAGTTCCCCATGTGCGCGGTGAGGATCAGGCAGCCTTCCTTGCGGTTACGCAGGTCTTCGAAATGTTCGAGGCCATCGATCACCCAGTCGACATCGCCGGTGCCGGTTTCGCAGCGCAGGGCATCGACATAGGTGAAGGCGAAGTTGAGGAAGACCCGGAAAGTGCCTGCGAGGGCGCGGAGCGACGACCACTCCGGGAAGAGGGCCTTCAGATTGCTGGCGACGGCGCGTCGTTGCTCACGGGCGACGAGGAAAAAGAGCAGGGTCCAGGGCGGGATGAGGACGGGTTCGAGGAACCAGGGCGCGGATTTGAGGCCGTGCATGAGGAAGCGCGTCGGCAAATCGCCGAAGACGCCGATCCGCCGCCACCGGCTGTGCTTTTTCTCCTCATCCTCCAAGGCCGGGGGAGCAAAGCGGTTGAAACCGCCGCGGGCAAGCCTGCGACATCCCCAATCT
>CBFGPU010000826.1:0-1780 GCA_965650715.1 uncultured Haloferula sp.
ACTACATCTCCAAGCCTGTGGATACCGACCGGTTGCTCACGATGCTGCGCACCTGGCTGTACCGATGAGCCATTTTCCCCGCATTCCTTTCGCCGTGGAAAATCCTCCTCTAACCGCGAACATCCTGCTTGTCGACGACAGACCCGACAAGCTGCTGGCCTTGGAATCCATCCTCGAAGGGCTCCATCAGAATCTCGTGAAGGTCCGGTCGGGGGACGAGGCCTTGCGGCAATTGCTGGCGCGGGATTTCGCCGTGATCCTGCTCGATGTGAACATGCCGGGGCTCGACGGCTTCGAGACCGCGGCGCTGATCCGGCAGCGCAAGCGTTCGGAGGCGACCCCGATCATCTTCATCAGTGCCATCAACGATACGGAGAACCACGTGACTCGCGGCTACTCGCTCGGGGCGGTGGACTACATCCTGACCCCGGTCGTGCCGGAGATTCTCCGCGCGAAGGTTGCGGTCTTCGTCGAGCTCTTCCTCAAGGGCGAGCAAGTCAAAAAGCAGGCGGAAGAACACGCGCAATTGCTCCAGGAGCAGGCGGCGCGCTTGCAGGCGGAGCGGGCGCGTGAACGCATGGCCTTCCTCGCCGAGGCGGGAAATGTCCTCGCCGGTTCCCTGGACTATCACCAGACCTTCACGAGTCTCGCCCGCCTCGTCGTCCCGCGCCTCGCCGAGTTCTGCGTGATCGACCGTATGGACGAGGAGGGGAAGCTTCACCAGGTGGCGGTCGCGCACCGCGATTCCGCCCAGGAGGCGGTCCTCCGCCGGATCCGCTATCCCGAAGCCGACGAGCATGCCCACGCTGCCTACCGCGTTTACCGGACCGGGACTCCCTTCGTTCGCAACCGGGTGGACGAGGATCTTCTGTGCGAGATGGTGCCGGAGGCAGACCGCCCGCTCATCCGCTTGCTCCGCCCGACCAGTTTCGCTGCCGTCCCACTCCGCGCCCGCGGCGACGTCATCGGGTCGATAACGATGGTCCACACCGAGGAAGGATTGATCTATGGCGATGACGACCTGTGGCTCGCGAGCGAACTCGCCCAGCGTGCGGCTCTGGCACTGGACAACGTGGCGCTCTATCAGGAGGCCAATCGCGCCCGTGAGGAGGCGGAGGCCGCGAACCTGTCGAAGGACCGTTTCCTCGCGATGCTGAGCCACGAACTGCGCACGCCGCTCACGCCGGTCATCACCCACCTGGTGAAGCTTGCCGCCGACGGGGAGGTTCCCGATGCCCTGCGGCATCCGCTCGAAGTCATCCGCCGCAACGTGGAACTGGAGGCACGGCTCATCGACGACTTGCTCGACCTCACCCGCGTGGGCAGCGGCAAGATCCACCTGGAAATGAAGATCGTGGATGTCCACGAACTGCTCCGCAACGCCACCGAGATCTGCCGGCCCGATCTGGAGGCAAAGGGGCTCCACCTCGAACTCGATCTTGCCGCCGCCGCGCCCTACGTGCGGGCGGACCCCGCGCGGCTCCAGCAGGTCTTCTGGAATATCATCAAGAACTCGGTGAAGTTCACCATCGAGGGTTCGATCCAGGTGTCGACCCGTATGGCGGCCGGTGAGGTCGTCATCGTCGTCCGCGACACCGGCATCGGTATTGACGAATCCGTGCTGGCGCGCGTCTTCCAGCCCTTCGAGCAGGCCGAGCGTGGTACGCAGGGCGGCTTGGGGCTGGGCCTCGCCATCACCCGCTCCCTGGTGGATTTGCACTCCGGCGGGATCACGGTGGAAAGCAAGGGGAAAGGCCACGGAACCACCGTGACCGTGAGC
>CBFGPU010000827.1:0-1778 GCA_965650715.1 uncultured Haloferula sp.
CGGGGCGAACTTCCCGCGGTCGCACCTACACGCCTCGTCAGCCCATCTGCCGAGGAGGCCTCCAAGTGCGCCGGTCCATCATCACCGTCCTCACCGCCGCGATCCTTGTCGCTGCGACCCCCACCGCCGAGGCCGCCCGCTCGCGCGCAACTGCAGCGGCATCGTGCACACCGAGCCCGGCCCGATCGGCGTCTCGATCCGCCGCGGCTTGGTGCCGGTCTTGTCCACGATCAGGTAGCGGTCATACATCGTCTGGATCCCGAGGTAATCGAAGTCCAGGTCCGCCGTCGGGTCGAAGGCCTCGGCCAGCTTGTCGAGGTCGTAGATGTCGAGCAGCTCCGGGCTCAGGCGCTTGATCGCCACGCCGTGCTTCAGGTAGCCCTTGAAGGCCAGCTTGTGCGCCTGCTTGAGCTTGTCGATCCCGTCGCGCGAGATGCTCCAGTCGAGCACTTCCTCGTAAATGTAGGAAAGCAGGATCCGCCCCGCGAATTTCGCGAAATCCGCGTCCTTCTCGATCAGCGCCTTGGCATTCAGGATGATCGTGTTCTTGAGATCCTTCTCGGAAATCTCGGTGCCCACGGAGCGGCGCAGCTCGCGCTCGATTTCCAGCTCGCTCAGGCACAGGTCCAGGCCGATCGAGGCATACGCGATCCGCTTCTTCAGCTCGCTGCCGTCCCACATGATGGACTTGCCATCGTCCGGGGTGACGGTGACGAAGAATTCCTGGTTCGGATCCTCCGCCTTCTCCTCCTGCTCCTGGCGCAGCCGCGCGCGCTGGGCGCGATACAGGATGTAGTGCTCCGCCGCCTTGAACTTGCCCTGGCGCATCAGCTCCTCCTGCACCATGTCCTGCACGTCCTCGATGTGGACGAAGGACTGGTCGCCGCGCCGCACCCGCTCGGTCACCGCCTTCGCGATCTCCACCGCCGGCTCGGGATTCTCCTTGATCGTCAGGAAGGCCTTCCGCACCGCGATTTCGATCTTGGTCTCGGACCAAGGCACGACATTGCCGCTGCGGCGGATCAGGCGGACCGGCAGGGCATGGGGGCCGGCGTGGACGTCAACCGTCCCGGTCTTTTCCATCGAGCGACGGAAAGCCAAGGACTTCGCGACATCGTACGCTTCGTTTTCAAGCAGTGCTTTTTCGATCAGCAAATATAGGTCGGACTCCGAGAGACGCAAACGCCCCCCCTCGTCGAGCGACTTCGTCAGCGAATTCGCCACCGCGCGCGCCACATCGGAAACGAACTTCCGGTTCACGTCCGAGAAAATCGAGGTCTCGTCCTCGCGGCGGGAGATCAGCAGATCCGCCAGCGAATCCCCGATCGCATCCGCCACATCCTCCAGCGAGAAGTGCGTGTCGTCGTTCCCGCGGGTGACGATGATGTCGGTGATCGGCTTGCGTTTTTCGGTCGGCAGCACCTCGCGCCAGGAAAAGGCACGATCGGCAACAGGAAGGGCGAAGCGGTCGGTAATGACCTGCTTCAGAAGGTAGTCTTCATCGGGATTGACAGCGCGATACATGGGAAGTGTGTGGGTGAGGGAGGAAGTTGCGGAACGGAGGAGGAATGTGTGTGTGCGAGGCAAAAACAGGCAGCCGGTGAAGTCCCGGCTGCGCCGGAAAATCAAAGCTCGTCGTCGTCGACGGACGAAAGCGCGGACGCCTTCTGATACTCCGTGACGCGGCCCTCGAAGAAGTTGGTCTCCTTCTTGATGTCCATCATTTCAGCCAACCACGGGAACGGGTTGTTGATGGACTCGTTGAGCGGCGCGAGACC
>CBFGPU010000828.1:0-1776 GCA_965650715.1 uncultured Haloferula sp.
AGCCACTTCTGGTAAATGAGCGGGTTCAGCCAGACGTAGTCCTCCGGGATCACGCGAACACCCTAGCAGCGCCGCCCCGGCCCGGCAAGCCCTCCCCCGGCCCGGCGCAGGAAGGGGCACGAAACCTGCTTTACGGGTTGCGCTCTTCCGGCCGGCTTCCTAGCGTTTGCTCCGGTTTTCCGAACCGAGCACCGCCTTTCCCATGAAAATCCGCCACTTTGCATTCCCGACCGCCGCCCTGACCCTCGCCGCCGCGCTCGGCCTCTCCGGCTGCAAAAAGACGGACGACAGCGTGATCAATATCGGCGAAGTCGCGGCTCTCACCGGCGGCACCGCCACCTTCGGCCAATCCTCCCACAACGGCACCCAGATGGCCGTGGACGAGATCAATGCCGCGGGCGGGTTGCTTGGAAAACAGATCAAGCTGCATACCGAGGACGACCAGTCGAAGCAGGGCGAGGCCGGCACGGTGGCCAAGAAGCTCATCTCCCGCTCCAAGATCAAGGCGCTCCTCGGCGAGGTTGCCTCCGGCCGCTCGCTGGAAATGGCCCCCGTCGCCCAGACCGCCGGCGTGCCCATGATCTCCCCCGCCTCCACCAACCCCAAGGTGACCGAGGCCGGCGACTACGTCTTCCGCGTCTGCTTCATCGATCCCTTCCAAGGCACGGTGATGTCGAAGTTCGCCCTCTCGAAGGGCTGGAAGAAGGTCGCGATCCTCACCGACAGCAAGCAGGACTACAGCGTCGGCCTGACCGAGTTCTTCAAGAAGCACTTCACCGCGAACGGCGGAACCATCGTCGGCGAGCAGAGCTACGGCTCCGGGGACAAGGACTTCAAGGCCCAGCTTACCGCGATCAAGGCCGGCGCTCCGGATGCCATCTTCGCCTCGGGCTACTACAACGAGGTCGCCCTCATCGCGGTGCAGGCCCGTGAACTCGGCATCACCGTCCCACTCCTCGGCGGCGACGGCTGGGATTCCGCCTCGCTCATCGAAGTCGGCGGCAAGGCCATGGAAGGCTGCTTCTACTCGAATCACTTCTCGAATGAAGACCAATCCCCGGCGATCCAGGAATTCGTGAAGAAGTACGAGGCCAAGCACGGTGCCAAGCCGGACGCCATGGCCGCTCTCGGTTACGACTCCGCCAAGATTCTCTTCGATGCCATCAAACGCGCCAACTCGGTTGAAGGTCCCGCCCTGCGCGACGCCATCGCCGCGACCAAGGACTACGAGGGGATCACCGGGAAGATCACCCTCGACTCGCAGCGCAATGCGACGAAACCGGCGGTCATCCTCACGATCAAGGACGGCAAGGTGGTTTACACGGAAACGATCGCTCCCTGAGACAAGAGTCGAGGACCGCGCCGGTAAACTCCCAACCCCGCCCTCACTTCCTTGGAGCAGTTCCTTCAGCAGCTACTCAACGGCCTGTTCCAAGGCTCCATCTACGCCCTGATCGCGCTGGGCTACACGATGGTCTATGGCGTGCTGCGCTTCATCAATTTCGCGCACGGCGATGTCTTCATGCTCGGGGCCTTCACGGCCTACGGCCTGCACAAGTGGCTGGGGCCGACCTTCGCCGCGATGCCATGGCCGGTTTCGCTGGGCCTCACCCTGATCATCGCGATGGCCATCTGCGCGGCGCTCGGGATCGTGGTCGAGTTGCTCGCGTACCGGCCCTTGCGAAACCGCCCCCGCTTGAATGTCCTGATCACCGCGATCGGCGTCTCGCTGTTCATCGAATACACCGGCCAACTCGCCTTCGGTGCCACCCAGCG
>CBFGPU010000829.1:0-1774 GCA_965650715.1 uncultured Haloferula sp.
CTGCGCCTGCACCGGCCGCCGGAGAGCATGGCGCAGTCGATCGATTTCGAAGAGCCGGTGATTTCCTCCGAGCCGCTGGTCTTCGCGTTCAGGCGTCTGCTGCACGCGCTCTCCGCACGTCTGGCGGCGCGGCATGTGGCGGTAAAGGTGCTGCGCATCGTGTTTCATCTGGAGCGCTCGGGATGCCTGCTTCGGGAGATCCGTTTGCCCGAACCGCGGGTGGAGGAGGCGGAGCTGCTGAGGCCGGTCCAAGTGCTGTTGGATTCGTTGAAAACGGGCAGCGGTATCACGGGCATCGAGCTGGACGTGGAGGTCACGCAGCCCACGGCGGCGCAGCGGGATTGGTTCATCCGCCAGCTTCCACAGCCGGAGCGCTGGACGGACACGCTGGCGCAGCTCGAGGCGATGTTGGGCCCGGGGAAGGTGGGCATTCCCATGCCGCCCGCAAGCCACCGGCCGGATGCCTTCCAACTGCGGCCGGCGGATGGCACGGCATCTTCCTTGGAGAGCGCGTCCTTGCCGGACTGTCCCTTGCCCCTGCGGCGTTTCCGACCGCCTGCGGAAGTGGCGGTGGCGACGGATGCCGACCCCCGCGCGCCGAAGCCGCTGGCCCTGCTCACGGGAAACTACCGGGGCCAGGTCATCGCGTCCCGCGGGCCCTTCCGGCATTCCGGCGATTGGTGGAATCCCGAAGCCGCGTGGCAGAGGATCGAGTGGGACGTGCGCCTCGCGGGCGATCATCTACTGCGAATCGCGTACTTGCCGCCGGACCGGTGGTTGGTCGACGGGGTTTATCTTTGAAGGGCGATGAGAACCACGGGATACGCGGAATACACGGAAATGAAGAAGGGGCTGCTCATGACACCGCGCCTTTCCTCCAGTCTCCGTGTGTTCCGCCTGTTCCGTGGTTTCGGTTTCCATGAAGAATGAAAACCGCGCTTCCATTTTCCGAGTTCCACGCCCGCTCGGCGTTCTCGTTCCTGCGCGGGTCGAGCGAGCCCGAGAAATTGATGCTGCGAGCCGCGGAGCTGGGTTTGCAGACGATCGCCATTACCGATCATGGGGGTTTCTACGGTTCCGCCCGGGCCTTCCAGGAAGCAAGGAACCTGGGTATCCGGGCCATCACCGGCGCCACATTGGAAATCGATGGTTCCCATGTGCCGGTGTTGTGTGCGACGCGGGATGGATACCGCACCCTGTCCCGGCATCTCACCAACGGGCATCTGAAGGAGATCGTGCCTCACGGCGACATGAATCGCGGCGACCTGATCGCGCTGACGGGTGATCGGGAAGGGCCGGTAATCCGTCATTTATTGAGGGACGACCGGCAAGCCGCTTTGCAAGGAGCGCGGACCTTGATCGACATGTTCGGCCACGCGAACGTTTACGTGGAGATCCATCGCCATGGCCTGCGCGACGACGGGCGTATCAACCGTCACTTGATCGATCTCGCCCGTCACTTGCGCTTGCCGCTGCTGGCAAGCAATGCGCCCTTGTATGCCGCGCGGGAGGACCGTTTGCTGGCGGATGCCTTCACCTGCCTGCGCCACCACACTTCGCTCGATGCTGCGGGTCTTCTGCTGGAGCCCAACGGCGAGCGCTATCTCAAGTCGCCCCGTGCCATGGCCGGGCTCTTCTCCGATCTGCCGGAGGCCTTGGAGAATACGGCGGCGCTTTCGGAAAGGATCGGATTCGCTTTGGAGGACATGGGCTACCGTTTCCCCGATCTGACGGATGATGCCGGGCGGTCATTGGCCGTGCGGGAACAAGAGGA
>CBFGPU010000830.1:0-1768 GCA_965650715.1 uncultured Haloferula sp.
CGCCAAGCCCGGCCAATGGGTTACCGGCACCTTCACGGCAATCGATACCGCGCAGTTCCTCTTCATGGACAGCGCGACCATCGCCGGAGCCCAGTACAACGCGCTCACCGTCTATCAGGACGAGATCGTGATCACGACCCCGCTCCAGGTCATCGCCACCGGCTTCAACGGTGCGGCCTTCGAGATGACGGTCACCGGCTTCGATACCGGAAAGACCTACCAACTGCGCCGCAGCACCACGCTGTCCGGCTTCTCGAACGTCGGCGCGGCCTTCACGCCCGCCGGAACCACCCAGGTGGTGAGCGATCCGGCGCCGCCTGCCGGAAAGGCGTTCTACATGATTCAAGACGTTCCGTAAGTCCAGGTCCGGAACGTTCTTGCAAGGCACCTCCCGGTTCCCTCGTGGAACCGGGAGGTTGTCCTCCCTCCCCCCGTCCTCTAGTAAACGGAGAGCATATGATCGCACTACGTTTGCTCTCCCTCGGCGGCCTGCTTCTGAGCGGCTACCTCTCGTTCGCCCACTCGGGCGCGGACAAGTACCTGGTCGGCTGCGGCGGCGATTCCGGCTGCGCCGATGCCATGGGCTCGAAGTGGTCGCAATGGTTCCTGGTCCCTGTCACGGCGCTTTCGCTGCTGCTCTATGCGGCGCTCCTCTTTCTCACCTTCAAGCCGCGGCGCGCGCCGCTGGTGGCCATCGCCACCGCCCTCGCCGGGGCCGCCCTCTGGTTCGGCATCGTCCAGGCCTTCATTCTAAGGAGCTTTTGCCCCTGGTGTTTGACAGCCCATCTTATCGGCTTGGCCTGTGCCGCGATAATCTTCCTGCGAATGCGCCGCCCGACGGAGGTGCCTGCGATCCCGACCGAGGCTACGGCCGGCAAGACCAAGCGGAAGAGATCCGCCGCACGCGACCCGAAGACGAAGCCGATCTATGCGCCCCCGCGGGCGGGCGAACCGCTCGCCGACGCCCTGCGCCAACCGTTGATGCCCGGAGTGTTGGCAGGCTTGGCCGCGGTCGCGGTCCTGATTCTCGGCCAGGTCTTCGGCCCCGCGCCGGACACGCACTTGGAAACGAACCTCGTCCTGGAAGAGGAGAAACCTGCTCCTGTCCGGACACCGGGGAAGACCGAAACCGTCCCGGTCCACATCCGCGGCGAAGGCCGCAGGGCCACCTTCCTCGGCAACAAGGAATACAACGTCTCCGCCCTGCCTCACCTCGGGAACCCCGACGCTCCCCACGTGGTGGTGAAATACTTCGACTACGCCTGCGATGCCTGCCGCGACCTGCACGGGGACCTCGAGCTCTTCATGGCAAAGCATCCCGGCAAGTTCTGCATCGTCCTTCTCCCCTGCCCCATCGAGCGCGCGTGCAACCCGCACATGCCCTCCCATCTCCACGACCACGCCCACGCCTGCGAACTCGCGCGGGTGGCCCTCGCTTGCTGGCGGACGGACCCCGGGGCCTTCCCCGCCGTTCACCACGCCCTCTTCGCCCGACCGGTCATGGATACGGCGAAGGCCCTTCAAGCAGTGAAGCCGCTGATGAAGAAGCCCCTCCCCGCCGACGCATTCAAGGATCCTTGGATCGCCGAAGTTTTGGCCGCGGACGCCGAGGACTACAAACGCATCAATATCACCAACAGCGGCCAGCCGAATTACCTGATGCCGAAGCTGCTGGTGGGTGGCACCCGCATGCTCCACGGCGTGACCAAATCCCGCGAGATCCTTTTCCAAGCCCTGGAACACGAATTCAAGATCCCCTCCTCCTGAC
>CBFGPU010000831.1:0-1766 GCA_965650715.1 uncultured Haloferula sp.
ATGGGTGAGTGCGGTCGCTTATTAGCACCTCCCGTGCCACGGTAAAATCCCTTGCGATTCAACTGATTGCGTGGCGACGCGGCGCGCCCCGCACCAATTCAGTGCGTGGGCAACCGCGCTGCGCCCGCCCTTAGTGCAGTAAGGTCCATGCATGATCGACGACCGGATCTTCGAAGAGCTGCGCCAGCGAATCGACGAAGCGCTGCGCAACTCGCCCGCGCAGGACATCGAGAAAAACCTGCGCGCGATCCTCGCCGTCTCGGTCCTCGCCCCGCTCACCGGCATGCTCGGCACCGTCCTCGGCCTGGCGGAGACCTTCCAGCGCATGAGCGAGCGCGGCGGCGCGGCCGGCTCCACGGAACTCGCCTCCGGCGTCCTGATGGCCCTCGTGACCACCGCCGTCGGCCTGACCATCGCGATCCCTGCCTACCTCTTCTACCTCTACTTCCTCGGCCGGGCGAAACGCCTCTTCCACCGCATCGAGCGCACCGGCATCGAAATGGTGAACATGATCTGCGACGCCCGCATGGACACCGGCATCGTTTCGATGCGGGACGAACTCGACGCCCGCCGCCGGGAAGAGCGCAAGAAGTGATGAAGCTGGAATCCACGCTGCCGGAGCGGCCCGGCTTCCTCTTCGTGGTCCCGGCCTTCAACCTGCTGGCGCTGTTGATCGCTTTCATCCTGCTGAATCCCGCCTTCGTCAGCCAGCACGGGGTGTCCTTGGAATTGCCGGTTTCCCGCTACCAGATGGAGCGGCAAACGGACGCCAGCGTCGTCTCGATCACCGCCGGCGATCCGCCCGGCTACTGGCTGGAGCGCGAGGAACTCACGCTCGGCCAGCTTTCCGAGCGCCTCGATGCCCGCCGCGGCAGCGAGTCCACCCCGGCCAGCACCCTTCTCCTCCGGGTGGACCGGGGCGTGCCGGTCGAAACGCAGCAAAGGGTCGCGGAAATCGCCCTCCAGAAAGGATTCCGCGTCTGGGTGCTCGGCCAGTCGCCGGATTCCCAGCCAGAGGCCGCGAAAGAATCCCCCTGAACGATGTTCGGCCTCCGCTCCAAGCGCACGACCCGCGACCGCCGGATGGGCTTGGTCTTCCAGTGGCGCCTGCCAGTGGGGAACCACATGAGCTTCCTCAGCGCCGTCGCCTTGGTCACGCTGATCAGCGCCGGACTCGCCGCCACCGTGCGGGTCCGCGTCGGTGGGGGTGGCTCCCTGCGCCACCCGGAGCGCCGCGGCTCGCTGATCTTCGTGCCCCAGGGCCGGGAATGGGAGTCCCTCCGCACTCTCGCGCTGGAAGCCGGTCCCTTCCCGGTGCGCGAAGACCCGGCGAAGGACCCCGCGGTCGCCGCGCTAGTCGAAGGAAGCATCGCCGCGGCAGACCTTCCCGGATACCGCTACCGGCCGGCTTTCCAGCCGATTTCCGTGGTGGAGCCTGCCTCCGCCCGCTTGGCGACCGGCAAGGTCACTTCCGGCAACCTGCCGCCCTTGCCCGACCCCGAGCCCCCGGTCGCCGATGCCGCCCCCCGCGCCCCCCTGCAGCCGGTGGCCCTCAGCGCGAACGGCCTTCGGGTGCTGCCTCCGTCCGAGCCGCCCCCCGCCGGGCTGCTACAGGGCAATCGCTACCTCCTCGCCTACGATTCCCTGGGCCGAGTGTCGCGGGTCACCACTGATTACAGCCCGCAGGATGCCGCCGCAGATGCCGCCGCGGTCGAATCCTCGCTCCGCCAGGTTGTCATCGAGGGTGGCGAAAAATCCGGCGGCTG
>CBFGPU010000832.1:0-1756 GCA_965650715.1 uncultured Haloferula sp.
GGCGTAACGCATGGTCGAGACGTTCCTCGGCGCTGTTTCCCCAGTTCTTCGCGGCGTTCTTGTGGACCACGATACCCACCGACAAACGGCCGGGCAGGGGAATGCGCCAGCTCCAGCCGTGTTCCAGGATGCTGATGACCACCTGCCCCGCCGGCGGGAAATCGTGGTCGAAATTCTCGAAGTGCGCGAAGTAGGCGACATCGCTCCGCTCGCCGCTCTTCGCGCCGATGCCCAAGGTGCGGGCGAAAAGCCGCGCGCGTCCCGTCGCGTCGATCAAGAACCGCGGGTGTTCGTTCAACCCCGCTTCGGCGAGCGTCCCGCCGCTGAGCTGGATCTCCCTCTCGCCGCTGCCCTTCTCGACTGTGGCGCGCTGGGTGACGAAGCGCACGCCCAGTTCTTCCGCGCGCTCGCGCAGCGTGTTGTCGAACTGCGGTCTCGGGATGTTGTAGGCATAGGTCGGCAGACTCTTCGCGATCGGGCCGAAATTGAAATCGATCCGGCTTCCGTTCCGGTGCAGGAAACTCACCCCGGGCTTGTGCTGGGAGTAGGCAGCCACGCGGTCCTCGATCCCGAGACGGCGCATCACCGGTACGGTCGCCGGTACGAGCGACTCGCCGACCAGAAGCTCGGGGCGCTTGGCATCATCGAACACCAGCACCTTGAACCCCCGCTGCGCCAGCAACGATCCCAATGTGGCCCCGGCCGGGCCGGCCCCGATGATGGCGAGATCCGGTGCAGTCATGTCGTCGGACGCTTTATGTCTCGCTGCCCCGCAACCTGCGAAGCCGAAAAACCGCCCGTTCACCTAAAGAACCGTCTGGGCTATCCTTCGCGTCCGAAAGGGACGGTTCCTGCTTCCCGCGGGTTACTCCCGCCTCACCTTTCCCGACGCGGTCATCGGCAAGCCTTCCACCACCTTGAACTGCATCGGCACCTTGTAGGCCGACAGCACCGCTTTGCAGAACCGCTGCAATTCCACCGCCTTCGGCACATCCTCCGCATTTTCCGGGATGATCTCCGCCACCGGCACCTGTCCCATCTGCGGATGAATCCGCCCGATCACCCGGCTACGCTTCACACCCGGATGCCCGTTCAAAACCCGCTCCACCTCTTCCGGAAACACCTTCATCCCCGCGACGTTGATCACGGACTTCTTCCGTCCCATCAGGAACAGGTCGCCGTCCATGTCACGCCGCACCAGATCACCGCTGTTGAACCAACCGTCTTGGAGCGGCGAGGGATTCCACGGCACCAGGTAGGCATCGAGAAGCCCCGGCCCGCGCACGTGGAACTCGCCTGCCTCGCCTTCCGCGACCGGCGAGCCGTCATCGCCTAACAAAGCAACTTCATAGGCAGGCATCGGTCTCCCGATCGACTCCGGTTTCGCGCCTGCCGAGTCCAGATTGAGAACCGAAAGCCCCACCTCGATGATTCCCAGCCCTTGATGCAAGGGCTTCCCGAACCGCTCCTCGAAAGCCCGGGCCGTCGTCTCCGGCAGCGCCGCCGCCGTGGCCACCGCCAAGCGCAAGGATGGCCACCTGAACCCGCCCTTGTCCCCCGACAGCATCGCGAAGTGGAACGGCGACCCGTAGATCACCGTGGCGTCCTCGCGCTCCGCCGTCGCCAGGATGTCCTCGCGCAAAGGGGAATGCTCCAGCACCGTCGTCGCCCCGAAATGGAGATAGAGGACGATGGAGACGGCGAAGTGGTGCGCCATCGGCAGCATCCACAGCACTCGGTCTTCCGGCCCGATTGC
>CBFGPU010000833.1:0-1751 GCA_965650715.1 uncultured Haloferula sp.
CCAGAGCAAAAAACCGATGGTCAACCTCTACGAGGACGCTCCGCCCGTCGAGATCAGACCGCCGGGACAGTAAGGATCCGCTTCACTCTGGAGTCGGAACCAAGGACAGCTCGAAAACCGTGCCACAGGTCAGACAGCGCGGCTTGAGGAGACCCTCGCTCTGATCAAAGGCGGCATGATGGCAAACACGGCACCTGAAGTCCGGGTGTGCGCCCAAGCGGAAGAAGCTGCGGTAAACACGGGGGTAGTGCCGCATGTAGTCATAGGTCACCGTGCGACACGACGAGCAGCTCCACCCGAAGCGGTAGCGCTCGTCCGTCGCGCTGCGGTTCGCCACCAGGACCGGGGCGACATCCAAGTGCCGGTCACAGAAGCGAAGCAGGCGGAGTTCAATCGCGAAGTGTTCGAATTCCTCGGTCTCCTGTTCCGAGATGATGCCGGAATCATCGAGCCAATTCCTTGCCTTTAGTCGGGCAAGCCGCCGGGGAGCCAAGTTACTCGGGGCGGTGATCGTGAATGCGATGTCGAACAGCAGCCCGCAGTCGGAGCAGCGATGAAAGTCGCAACAGACGAACTCGCAATCCCGCGCTGCCCTCAGGCTGCCGCAGCGCGGGCACTCGATGCGGAAGTTCCGCTCCAGAGCCAGCAGGGGCAACACGGACTCTGCCCGCATCGCGAAATAATTTTCGCTCCACGCGCCGCCGCACGCATCGCACCACCAGTTCAGGCAGGCCGCGGAAGCGTCGTTCTCCTCGATGGAGACCTCCAGAGCGGTGCCATGTCGCGGGCAGAGGCGATACTGCGTCGATATGCCGGTGCGGTTCATTCGCAAGGCTTCTAACGGGGCAGCTTCAGCGGCCAGAAGAGAGCCCGCCACATCGAACGACGGACGGAACCGCGCGGGACCTTGAGTTTTCCGGAAGGGACACCGTCCGCTGCGGAGAGGAGCGCCACGGTGTCTTCTCCAATGAGCGCCGGGAGCACGGAGGCGGCACGGAGACGGCGAAGCTTCAGGCGCGAGGCATAACGGCGACCCGACTCAAGCCAGACCGATGCGTGCGCCAGCCACTCGCGGCGGGCGGCAACAAGCGCCTCGCGATCCTGCGGGTCGGCGACCGGGAGGTAGCAACGCCCATTGGCGAGATCCTCCGGGAGGTCGCGGAGGATATTCACGAGTTGGAGGCCCATGCCGTAGCGGACGCCGAGATCGTCGAGATCCTCGGGCCGGGAATCGGAAAAGCGGCTTCCCATCGTGAGGAAACCGACGCGGGTCCAGAAGCCGCCGACACAACCGGCGACGCGATAGCAGTAGTCTTCGAGCTCGTCCTCGGTCTTGAGCACCTTGGGCTTCGACCTGCTCGCTTCATCGAATCTCACCAGATCGAGGCGCTGGCCGCTGATGATCGTGGTCACCACATCCCGGACCGCATCGGCCTGCAGATGGTCCAACGAGGCCAAGGCGTCGAAACAATCATCGAGGCGCTGCAGGAGCACCGTCTCCGATTCGTTTTCCTGGCGGGCGATGAAGGTCTTCAGCCGATCGGGACGCCACTGGGAGGTCTTTCCGGCGAGCTTCGCGGCAAAGGCATCGAGGAGTTCAAGCCGGTCATCAACGGGTACGGTCGCGGTGTCGGCGAGCGTATCGCTGGCGCGCGCGAGGAGGTAGCCGGTCGAGGTGGCCGGACGCATCGGCTGGGGAAGCACCCGCAAGCTCAGGTAGAACGAGCGGGAAACGCTTTTCAGAACTTGCC
>CBFGPU010000834.1:0-1749 GCA_965650715.1 uncultured Haloferula sp.
GAAAGTGCCCTCGCCGGCCTGCGCAAGATGGCGGACTACCAAGCACAGAGCGGCGGCACGGTGCCGGAGGAGGTCCGCCAGCTCCTCCGCTGAATCCCCTTGATACCTCCCGGCGGCTCGACTCACCTTGGAGAAGTGAAAACGTCGTTTGCAGCATTGTTCCTCGCCCTCTCCGCCACTGCCGCCCCCGGCCAGAAGCAGGGAGACTCCGTCACTCCCGAATCCCTCGGCAAGCTCGAGTGGGTGAAGGGTGAGGCCCCCGCCTCCTGGGAGCCTGGCAAGGTTTACATCCTCGAATGCTGGGCCACCTGGTGCGGTCCCTGCATCGCAGCCATCCCTCACGTGGACGCTCTCTACGACAAATACCAGGAGAAGGGTCTGCGCGTGATCGGCGTGAACGTCTGGGAAGACGGCAAGGACAAGGTCGCCGAATTCGTGAAGACGAAGGGAGACGGCATGTCCTACCCGGTCGCCTACACCGGCAAGGGCGGAGCCTTTGAAAAGGAGTGGCTGGAACCTGCCGGAGTGCGCGGCATCCCCCACGCTTTCATCGTGAAGGACGGGAAGGTCGTGCTCACCAGCCATCCCGCGCAGCTCAGCGAAGAAGTGATCGAAGGGCTTCTCGCCGGTGGCGACGCCCAGTCGAAGGCGCTCGAGACGATCAAGGTCAAACAGGAAGCCCAGCAGAAGGTCGGGCAGGCGTTCCAGGAATTCCGCAAGGCCACCGCGGCGAAGGACATCGCCGGCATGGAGAAAGCCCTGGGCGAACTCGGCACCCTCGATCCCGGCAGTCCCAATCTCGCGGCGCTGAAAGTGGAAGTCAGCATCGCCAAGCAGGATTGGAGCGCTGCTGAAACCCAGATCACCGCCCTGCATGGCAGCCCCCCTGCCCTCATGGTCCTCGCCCAGGCTTCCCGCGCCGCGGCGGAGCCCGAGGTGCCCGCCGGCTTCCGCAAAACCGTGGCAACGGAGCTCTCCGCCGCTCTGGAGACCCACAAGCAACCCTTCCTCGTTCCCAGCTTGGTCAGACTGCAATGGGCCCTCGGCGAGAAAGAGGCGGCCCTCGCCTCCGCCAGGAAAGGCGTCGAGGATGCCCGCGCCGCGGCAGCGAAGAACGAGAAGTTCCCTGTCATTCCCTTCGAGCGCTTGGCCGAAGCGGTCGAGAAAGGCGAGATCCCGGACGACAAGACCTTTTCCGCCTGGCTCCGGGAGGCTTCCAGCACCGGGGCACGACCCGCGCCTCCCGCCGCCGACACGAAGCCGTCGCCGGAGCCCGCACCGGGGAACTAGAGCGGTTTGAACCAACTCGTAGCCGCCTTGACCCGGGTCGGAGCATCCTCGGCGGTCCGAGCGGATCCGGAGATTTGCGGTTCTTGAAGGGAGCGCTGCAAGAACTCGCCGTCCTCCCGGTGCCCTTTCAGGGCACGATACCTCGCACGTCTCACCCGGGGTTGCGCTCCGCTAACCCCGGGCTATCCCCTCGCCGCCCCGTTGGGGCTCCGGAGTTTCCACAAGACGGTCTAACGGCGGGTTCACCGATCCGGAAGCGCCGATGCCCGCAGTTCGTTGAACTGCTTCATCACGTCTTCCAGCATCCCTGAACTCTTCAGTTCACCCAGCGAACCCGCAAGGGCCATCCCGCTGAGGACGGTCACGGCAAGGATACCTCCCCAGTAGAGGAACGCCAGCAGCATGCCGATGGCGTCCAGCTTCTTCACGCCCGCGTATCCAGGAGGACAGGCGAGGCAG
>CBFGPU010000835.1:0-1748 GCA_965650715.1 uncultured Haloferula sp.
TTCCCTTCGCGCAGGCTGTCGAGATCGACAAGGCCCTCGAAAAGGCCGGGGTCGAGACGCACCTTGTTGCCATGGAAGGCGCTGGCCACGGCTTTGCCAGCGTGGAGCTGAACAAGCGGATCCGGAGCTTCCTCGACAAGCATCTGCGCGGGTTGAAGGTCGGAGTGATCTCGGACGAGCCGATCGTGGTGAGGTGATTCGCGACAATGCCTCTCCAAATCCTGTCCATTTCTCCACTTGTTGAAACCGGCCGGAATCAGGCAGTCTGCAAACGTGAGCGAAGAAGTTCTCTGGAAAGGCAGTCCCTCGCAGGTGCTGAATCTCGGCAAGTATCTTGTCGCGCTGGCGGTCGCCATCGGAATCGGGGTGGCAGGGATTTTTCCCGGCCTGCAGATCGTTTGGGCCGCGCTGATCCTGCCGCTCGGCTGGGCCCTGTGGATTTTCATCGAGACCCGCAGCATCCAGCACGAGCTGACCTCCGAGCGCATCCGTCTGCGTTCCGGCATCTTCAACCAGAAGATGGACGACGTGGAACTCTACCGCGTGAAGGACACCTCGATGGAGCGTCCCTTCTGGTACCGCATGTTCGGCCTTTCCACCCTGATCATCGAGACCTCCGACCGCTCGCAGCCCCGCATCGAGATCAAGGCGGTGCACAATGGCGACGATCTCCGCGAGACCCTCCGCAAGCAGGTCGAGTACTGGCGCGACCGCAAGCGCGTGCGCGAAGTCGATTTCGATGAAGGTCCCGTGGCCGATGCGGGTGACGATCAGGACGCGATCGTTTGAGGAGCGTGAGCGCCTGTCGAAGCTGCGGGGAAGTTGAACCGCCAAGACGCCAAGCGCGCCAAGTTTTGAAAGGCAAGGAGGCAAGCGGCGCACCTACATTCTCCGACTTTGCGTTCTTGGCGTCTTGGCGGTTCAATTTCTCTTCAACTGCCTGATTCCGCGCGTGCCATCCGCGGCCATCTGTCCTTTCCTCCCGCCATGACCGAACTTCCCGGACGCACCCCGCATACCCCGATCGCCGTCAATATCGAGATGTGGTTCGAGGGGACCTTCCCGGAGCGCATCGAGCAGGCCGCCGACCTCGGCTTTCCCGCGATCGAGCTCTGGACCTGGCGTGACAAGGACCTGCACGCCGGGGCGGAGGTGCTGAACAAGCACGACATGATCGCCACCCAGTTCACCGCCTGGGGTTTCGGCCAGCAGATCAATCACCCGGAGTTTCCCGTTCTGGACTTTGTCGAAGAGATCGACGCCGCCTGCGATGCGGCGGACCTCCTGCCCGGCTGCGAGCGCATGACCGTGGTCGCCGGCGACAACATCCCCGGCCTGACCAAGGAGCAGATGCATGCCGCGGTCATCGAGAAGCTGCGCGCCGCCGTGCCGGTGCTCGAGGCGAAGCGCAAGATGATCATCCTGGAACCGATGAATCCCTACAACCACCCGGACCACTGCCTCTATGGCAGCGCGGACGGCATCGCCATCTGCAAGGCGGTCGGCTCGCCCTGGGTGCGGCTGAACTGGGACCTCTTTCACATGCAGCGCTACGAGGGCAACCTGATCGACAACCTCGAACAGCACCGCGAGTGGATCGGCTACGTCCAGTTCGCGGATTCCCCCGGGCGCAATGAACCCGGCACCGGCGAGATCCGCTTTAGCGAGATCTTCCGCAAGATCCGCGAATTGAGACTGCCGCTCCCGCTCGGTGCCGAGTGCCTGCCCTACGGCAAGGACCCCCGCCG
>CBFGPU010000836.1:0-1748 GCA_965650715.1 uncultured Haloferula sp.
CGGTGGCGGCCGGTGTATTCGGTGATCAGGGCGAGCAGGGCCTTCTTCTGCTCCGCGGTCATGTCGGATGCCGGAATGCCGACCGGCTCGAGAGCGGTCACCTTGCGGCTTTCCGCGGTAAGGATCTCGCCGGGGGCCTTCTCGCTGAAAACGACCTCTTTCTTGCCGCTTTCAAGGAGCACGTTGGCAAGGGTCATGGCGAGGTCTTCCTCGGCGGCGAGAACGCGCAGACCTTTGTGAGTGCCTTCGCGGACTTCGGCGGGGTTGGCGGCGAAGAAGGACGGCGTGACGGCGACCTCCTTGCCGTCGACAACGGTGTAGTTCAACGCCAGGTGGTGGCCCTCGAATTTCCAGCCCCAAGCCTTCTCATCCCCGGGCGTGCCGAAGATCGACACGTAGTATTTGCCGTTGTCGCGAAAGGTGGGGTTCTTCTCCAGTTCGGCGAGGACCCCTTCCAAGGTGATGATCTGGGTCGCCTTCAGCTTGCCCTTCTCGCTGAGCACGGTGTCGAGCAGCTTCATGGCGGCAGCCTTCTGGGCTTCGTCCATTTCCTTGATCGGCAGCCCGGTGCGGTTTTGCGGGGTGAACTTGAAATTTTCCCGCTGGTCGGAATCAAAGGGGAAGGCCGCCTTGGCGCGCTTCGAGTCGTCGAGCGTGCCGAGGAAGGCGTCGGCGGCGGACTTCATGGCGGCGACGGAAGCCGTCTCCTCGGCAAGAGCGGGGAGGGCGAGGAGCAAGGCGAGGAACGGGGTTTTCATTCACCGGGGATACAATCGCAGCGGGGCGCTTCTCGCAAGAAGGAGTGTCAACATTCGGGGGGCTGGCGGCGATCTTCATCGAGAGGATCGATGCCCGGGTTAGGTTTTTCGATTTTGAGAACCCGCCATCAGGCCTAAGCTTTCCTTTCCGGCTCCGATCCTTGCCATGCCCCTGCTCCTCCGAATCCTCCGTCGCATGCTACTCTGGACCATTCTTCCCGTCGCTGGCGTCCTGCTTCTCCTCGCGGGTTGCCAGAGCAAGCTAATTTACTTCCCGCGTCCCTACGGCCCGGACCACGTGGTGCGCTGGGACGCTGAACCGGGAACGAGGGTGATCGACTACTCGACCGCGCAGGGGAAGCAGCAGGCCTACCTGCTTTCCAAGGCGGAGAAGCCCGAGCGCCTGTGGCTGGTCTGCGGGGGCAACGGGACCCTGGCGCTGGAGTGGTCCGACTGGCTGCGCGAACACGGCCCGGCGCAGGACGCCTGGCTGATGGTGGATATCCCCGGCTACGGTGCCTGTTCGGGCAGGCCGCGGCCCGGGACCATCCGCAATACTTTGAAGGCCGCCGTGCCGGCGGGTATGGGCTCGCTCGGCTGGTCGCTTCCGGCGGATCGGGACAAGCTGCGCTTCTTCGGCCACAGCCTGGGAGGAGCGGTGTGCTTGATGGGGGCGAAGGAATTCGACATCCGCCGCGGCGTGGTCCTCACGCCTTTCACGAGCAGCATGGACATGACGAAAGCGATGTTGGGCGTGGATCTCGGCTTCATCGTCTGGCACCGCTTCGACAACCTCGAACGCCTGAAGGAACTGGAGAAACAGGGCGGCGCGGAGGTGTTCGTCCTCCACGGCTCCGATGACGAAGCGATACCGGTGACGATGTCCCGCACGCTCGCGGCGAAGGTGCCGGGCGTGGTGCGCTACACGGAGATCCAGGGAGGTCGGCACAACACCCTGCAGGATATCGCGCCGGAGACGATCCGGCAGGC
>CBFGPU010000837.1:0-1736 GCA_965650715.1 uncultured Haloferula sp.
TTCCGGCGGCCGGCCGACGGTCCGTTCCGTCAGGACGCCGCAACCGCCGCCGCCCTTTTCGCGGTGGTCCCCGAAGTCGATCACCCCGAGCTTCTTCCAGCAGTAGAAGACCTCCAGACGGCCCTCCCCGGCGTCGCGCAACGCGACCTCCTCGCCGCTGAAAGCCTCGCCGATCGTCCACAGCACGCCGCGCAGCGAGAAGGCCCCTTTCGTGCCGACCTTCCTCACCAGATCCCCCGCTCCGTACCACTCGCCCGCCTCCGGCAGCCGGGCCGGCAGCGCGCGTTGCGAGATCCGGTAGCGGCTGGCGGGCACCGCTCCTCCCAAGGCCTCGTGCGGGCGCTCGTGGTTGTAGATCTCCCGCCACGATCCGAAGCTCTCGCGGCAGTGTGGCAGGTCCAGCCATTCGGTGGTCCGCGACAGCACCTCGGCCTTGAACGTGCGGTGGAAACGCTCCTCCTTGCCCTGGGTCTGCGGATGGCGGGGGCGGCCGTGATAGACCTTCACGCCCAGCCTCAGCAGCCATGCCTCGAACTTCGTGAAGGCGCCCGCGGAATCGCCCCACGGCTTGCCGTTGTCGCAGAGGATGGCGGCCGGCAGGCCGTGGATCGAAAAGGCCCGTTCCAGGAGCGGCCGCACCTCGCCGGCGCTCTCGCCGCCGCAGGCCTCCAGCAGGATGTTGAAGCGGCTGTGGTCGTCGAGCACCGTCAGGGGATGGCACGGCCCGCCGCCGCGGGTCCGGATCCAGCCCTTGAAATCCATCTGCCAGAGCTCGTTGGAAGAGGCACGCTCGAAGCGCTCCCAGCCCTTGCCGGACGGCCCCGCGGGGATCTCCAGCAGGCGGTGGCGGCGCAGGATCGCGGTGATCGTGCTGGCCGACGGCACCGCGGCGATCCCGCGGTTGAGCAGCCAGTGGCGGATCTTGCGACCGCCCCATGCCGGATGCCGCCGGCGGACTTCAACGATCCGGGCTTCCATCTCCGCGGCGGTCTTGCCGGGACTCCTTGCAGGGCTGCGCGGGCGCTCCTCCAGACCCTCCGCGCCGCGCTCGCGATACCGTCCCAGCCACTTGTAGGCGGTCGGGGCGGTGATCAGGAAACGCCGGCACAGTTCCCGCACGTTCGCCCCGTCGCGCAGGGCGAGTTCCACAAAGTCACGCTTGAGTGTCATCGTATCGCAAGTGGCCCAAGGCATCGTTTTTCCTCCTCGCCGGAAGTGTAAACGATGTCCCCGAACACCTGTTAACGATGTACCCGGTCTGTACAGGCTCCGCGCTCCCAGGGAAGAGGCGCTAGAAAGAAGGTGATGGCAACGATGGGGAAGATGCGAGCCGCCGGAAGGACCGAGTCCTTCCGCTACGGTGGGTAAGACGATTTCACAACACATGACCGACCATATCGAGACGACGGTGGCGCAGGATGCGCCGGGGACTTATCTGAATGCGGATGGCAGCTTCGCGGAGGGCTGGCATGAGCGGCCGGAGTTCTCCGGTTTCAGCGGGATGGAGCGCTTCCGTTCGCTGCCGGACCTGGTGAAGAGCTACAAGTCGCTGGAGTCCACGCTGGGCAAGCGGGCCCCGCAGGGCGCGCTGGTGCCGGGGGCGGATGCGAGCGAGGAGCAGGTGGCGGAGTACCGGAAGGCGATCGGGGTTCCCGATCTACCGGCGGGCTATCGTTTGCGGCCGGAGGCGCTGCCGGAGGGGCTGAGCTGGGATGATGCGCGGGGGGCGCGGATGG
>CBFGPU010000838.1:0-1732 GCA_965650715.1 uncultured Haloferula sp.
CGGATGTCCCCGTGGTGCCGCCGACCGTGCTCGCGGCAAACGAGCGGCCGAAGCCGGTCGAAACGCGGACCACGACGGTTTATCGCCCGAAGACGACCACGGTTTCCAACCCGAAGCCGAGAACCGGCAGCACCGCTTCTTCCTCCTCGTCCAAGCCGAAGCCGAAAGCGGTGGTCGTGAAGCCCAAGACGAAACCGAAGCCGGTGGTGAAATCCAAGCCGAAGGCGACCCGCCACACCGTCCGGTCCGGGGACAGCCTTTACGCGATCGCGAAGCGCTACGGCACCACCGCCAGCGCGGTGCAGCGGGCCAACGGCCTGAAGACCACGGTGATCCGCCCCGGGCAGACCCTGACCATCCCGAAGTAGTCGCGGATCGCGGTTCGCTTCCGGAGTCTCCAAGGGCGCATCCCGCGCCCCTTCTTGGTTTCCAAGCGGCCCCTCTTGAAATCAGGCGGGATCCTGCACCCGCGATTTGATGAAGCGCGGGGCCGCGACAAAGGCGAGGCCGACGACGATCATGAAGAGCGAGAGGAACTGGCCGCGGGTGAAGATCCCGATCATCGCCGAATCCGGCTCGCGGAATTGCTCGGCGAAGATCCGGAACAGCGCGTAGAAAATGAAGAACAGCCCGGTGATCACGCCGACCGGGAGCTTCGGATAGCGCGTCCGCACGAACCACAGGATGGCGAAGAGCGCGACGCCCTCGAGCAGGCCTTCATAGAGCTGCGAGGGATGGCGCGGCAGCAGGAAGGGCTCGATCGCCCGCGATACCGCCGGATCGACCCGCTGCACTGCGAGCATCTGCTCGAAGAGGACATTGTCGTCCGCGGCCGTGCGGCCGGACTGCGCCCATCGCTCGTAAGCCTTCCCCACCGCCGGCGAGGCATCGGCCGCCGCCTGCATCGCTTCCACGAATTTCGCCCCCTCGCCGTCCCGCCCCCCCTGCTCGACCAGCGCACGGGGGAACTTCATCGCCCAGGCCACCCCTTCCGCCGTCCGGCCATAGAGCTCGCCGTTGATGAAATTCGCCATCCGGCCGAAGAAGAGGCCGAGCGGGGAAACCACGCACAGTCCGTCGCCGAGTCCGCGCCAGGAGACCTTCTTCTTGCGGGCGTAGAACCAGGTGAAAATGAACAGCCCCAGGATCCCGCCATGGCTGGCCATGCCTCCCTCCCAGACCTTGAATACCAGCAGCGGGTCGTCCTTGAGCCAGCCCCAGCCGTGCTTCGGCACGTAGTAAAACAGGACGTAGCCGAGCCGGCCGCCGATGAAGACGCCGAAAATCGCCGCCGCCGCGATGAAATCCCCCGCCGAGCCGGGCGGCAGGACCCAGAGTTTCCGCTTCGACAGGACATTCAGCAGCCACGCCCCGACCACGAAGGCCGCGAGATAGGCCAATCCGTACCAGCGGAGCTGGATCGCATCGTTGAACCGGACCAGCACCGGATTCAGGTCATGCACGTAGGTGGCAAACACGGCGCGACTAGAAAGTAGCGGGTAGCGAGTAGCAAGTAGCAAGGGGGTGCCGGGGAGGGGCATTTTCCCTTGCTACCTGCCACTCGCTACTTGCTCCTCCCCCGCACCCGTGCTGTCCTCCCGCCCGCCATGAAAATCGTCGTCGCATACTCCGGAGGCCTGGACACTTCCGTGCTGCTTCTCTGGCTCAAGGAGAAGTACAACGCAGAGATCATCGCCTATTGCGCGGATGTCGGCCAGGGCGATGGATTTGG
>CBFGPU010000839.1:0-1731 GCA_965650715.1 uncultured Haloferula sp.
TGGCCCACGCGGCAGGCGCGGCGCATGAAGGTGGCGGCCTGCGCCGAGTCGCGCAGCACCTCGGCATCCATGCGGAAGCGCGGTCCGCGGGAGAGCAGGCGGTTCTTGTCGTCCTTCGCGATCTTGTCCTGCGTCACGGCCTGGCTCTGGCGATAGGTCGCGGAAGTGAGCATTAACTTGTAGATTCGCCGCATGTCCCACCCGGTTTCGCGGAAGTCCACCGCGAGCCAATCGAGCAGTTCCTGATTGCTCGGCCGCGAGCCCATGATGCCGAAGTCATCCGCGGTCTCCACGAGGCCCGTACCGAAAACTTCCTGCCACATGCGGTTCACCGTGACGCGGCCGAGCAGCGGTTGATCCGCTTGCAGGAGCCAGTGCGCAAGCCCCAGACGGTTGCGAGGTTCGCTCACGGCCATCGGTGGAAGGAAGGATGGTGTCGCCGCTTCCACCCGCGACTTGCGCGAGCTATAGACCCCGCGATCGAGCACGGAGGCGGTGGCGGGAGTCGGCTTCTCGGCGGCGATCAAGGTCGGCGTGCCGCCCTGTCCGATCTGCGCGATCTCCGCATCGATCCGGGCGAGATCCTCGCGCAAACGGACGGCCTCCTCATTCACCCTGCCGAGATACCAGCGGTCGAGCACCACGAAGCGCTCGTCGGCGGACCACTTGGCGGGGTCGGGCTCGCGGGCGATGATCTCGGCGGCTAGATCCTCGAAGGGCAGCCGGGTGAATTCTTCCGGCGAAAGCGCCCGCGCGTAGAGGCGCAGGTCCTGATAGCGGGACTCGCGCAGCGGCTGCTCGTCCTCCCGCCGGCCGATGTGCATGCGTGCATCCGTCCGGATCGTCTGACCGGGCTGCAGCGAATCGTGCGTGATCTTCAGCGGCACCGGCTTGCCATCGACATAGAGCGTCACGCCCGCCGCCTTCGACGAACCGTCGTAGGTGAAACCGATATGCCGCCACTGGCCGCGGGGGAAGGGCTGGCTCTCCACCCGGATCGCGTGCTGCGGCCATTGGTGGATGATGTGGATCACGTATTTCCCGCCGTCGCAGAAGAGATCCCAGCCGCGGTGCGAATTGCGGGCACTGTCGCCCATGCGGGAGACAATGCCGCCCATGCCGGTATCGATGTTCGCGGTCTTCAGGCGCGCCATGGTCCAGAAGGACAAGGAGAACGGCTGGTTCGCCTCGAAGTCTCCCATCTCCGGCAGCGGCAGGCGGCTGGCGATATCCATGCGCATCGAAGGCCAGAGCCAGGAATCCTCGCCCCAGACGAGAGGGTTGGTATCCACCGTGTAGGTGGCGGGATCCGCGCCGGGGGCGCTGTTCCTCACGACGTCGCCGGAGCCCTCGTCGAAACGGAAACGGACTTGCAAGGCGTCGTTCGAAACGGATTGCGGCGTCAGTCCGGCCGCCACGCTCTGCCGGAAGTGCGTGTCGGCATGGCTACGAAGCTTCTCGTACTTCGCGGCGGGCTCGTGACGGTTGGCGATGGCGCGTTCCAGGTCCGGCATCTTGTCCGGCCCGGGCAACCGCAGCACAGGGGCGGGATCCTGCACGTTCTCGTCCCATGGCTTTTCGGCCGTGTTGTGGAAGAAGGCGGAGAGGCTGTAGAAATCCTTCTGCGAGGTGGGATCGAACTTGTGGTCGTGGCATGCCGAACATCCGACGGTCAGCCCGAGGAAGGTGGCGCCGAAAGCCTCCGCGCGGTCGCGGGTGTTGTTCACGTGC
>CBFGPU010000840.1:0-1727 GCA_965650715.1 uncultured Haloferula sp.
GATGATCTCTTCGACCTGCGCGCCGTCGAGCGTCTCGTATTCGAGCAGGGCGTTGGCGATCATCTCCAGCTTGTCGCGGTTGGTTTCGATGAGGTGTTTGGCGCGGTTGTAGCCGTCGGTGATCAGGCGGCGGACCTCCTCGTCGATCTTCTGCGCGGTCTCTTCGCTGTATTCCTTGCGCATGACCATGTCACGGCCGAGGAACACGTTGTCGTTGTCGCTGCCGAAGTGGACCATGCCGACCTTCTCGCTCATGCCCCATTGGCAAACCATGTTGCGGGCGAGGTGCGTGGCCATCTGGATGTCGCCGGAGGCGCCGGTCGAGATGTCGCCGGACACGATCTCCTCGGCGATGCGGCCGGCCATGGCCATCGCGATCTCGTCGAGCATTTGGAGGCGGCCGTAATTGAGCTGGTCCTCCTTCGGGAGCGACCAGGTGGAGCCCAGGGACTGTCCGCGCGGGATGATGGTGACCTTATGGAGCGGATGGGTGTGCTTGAGCAGCACGTTGACCAGCGCGTGTCCGGCTTCGTGCCAAGCGGTGAGCTTCTTGTTCTCGTCCGACATCGCCAGGCTGCGGCGCTCGCGGCCCCAGCGGACCTTGACGCGGGCTTCCTCCAGATCGCCCTGGGTGATGGCCTTCTTGCCGGTGCGGGCGGCCAAGAGAGCGGCTTCATTCAGGAGATTCGCCAGATCGGCCCCGGAATATCCGGGAGTGCCGCGGGCAATGACGGAAAGGTCGGCCAAGGGGTCGAGCTTCACATTCTTGGCGTGGACCTTGAGGATCGCCTCGCGTCCGCGCACATCGGGCAGGCTGACGCCGATCTGCCGGTCGAAACGACCGGGGCGGAGCAGTGCGGGATCAAGGACGTCAGGACGGTTGGTCGCCGCGATGATGATGATGCCTTCCTGGGTATCGAAGCCGTCCATCTCCACCAGCAGGGCGTTGAGGGTCTGTTCGCGCTCGTCGTTGCCGCCGCCGAAGCCATGACCGCGGCTGCGGCCCACGGCGTCGATCTCGTCGATGAAGATCAAGCACGGCGTGTTCTTCCGGGCCTGGTCGAACATGTCGCGCACGCGGCTCGCGCCGACGCCGACGAACATCTCCACGAAATCCGAACCGCTGATGCTGAAGAACGCGGCATCGGCCTCGCCGGCGATGGCTTTGGCGAGAAGGGTCTTGCCGGTGCCGGGCGGGCCCACCATGAGGATGCCCTTGGGAATGCGGCCGCCCAGCTTCTGGAACTTCTTGGGATCTTTCAGGAAGTCCACCAGCTCGGACACCTCGTCCTTGGCTTCCTCGACCCCGGCGACGTCCTTGAAGGTGATCTTGTTTTTGTCCTTCGACAGCATCCGGGCCTTGCTCTTGCCGAAGCTGAGCGCCCCCTTGCCGGCGGACTTGATCTGCCGGATGAGGAAGAAATAGATCAGCCCGACGATGAAGAGCAGGGGCAGGAGCGTGATCGCCAGATTCGGCCAGAACATGCTCGGCTCATAGGATTTGAATTTCCCCGTTTCGGTCAGCTTGTCGGAGTAGGTGTCGGTCAGGACATCCTGGGTGCGGAAGTCGGTGGTTTCCGGTTTGCCGTCCTTGCCGATGATCTTCTCGCCCTTCTCGTCGTATTTGTAGAGCTTGCCGGTGATGAGCTTGATGTTGGACTGCGGGTTGTGGGTGATGCGGCCCTCGGCGACCTTGTCTTCCTTCACCTTTTCCAGGAGCTGGACGA
>CBFGPU010000841.1:0-1722 GCA_965650715.1 uncultured Haloferula sp.
GCGCCCAGCTCGCCGCCGAAGGCAAGCCGGAAGCCATGATCGAGAAGATTGTCGAAGGCAAGATCGGCAAGTTCTTCTCCGAAGCCGTCCTCCTCGAGCAGGCCTTCGTGAAGGACCCGGACACCTCGATCAAGAAGCTCGTCGAAGCCAAGGGCAAGGAACTCGGCGACACCCTCGTCGTCCGCCGTTTCGTCCGCTTCGGCCTCGGCGAATAATCCCGCTCTCTCTGCTGACAACACTGGATTCACCCGAATCCCCTCCCCCTTCCGACCCAAACCCGCCTCCGCAAGGAGGCGGGTTTTTCTTTGGAGGGACTTGTGAGTTGAAACGGTCCCGAAAGCCTCGAACGAACGTGTGGCCGGGGATTTACCTAGAGAGGCCGGTTGCGCTGGAAATTTGTCTTCAAACAGTCGAATGAATCCTCTGCCCCCCGCGTCGTACGGTCATGATCTTCCATCGTTCGATCCCGATGTTTCTCTCCGCGCTGGGGCCGCTGACGGCGGCGAGCTTCCCCGTGGTACCGGCGTCTGCGCTGGTTCTCACGGTGGCGCAGGTGAAGGGCTATTGGTTACAATCGCTTGAGCGACAGCGGGTCCGACAGCGAAGCGACGCTCTGCCGGACGAGATCCGCGAAGGGCGTCACGATCTGGCCGCGAAGCTGGTGTGCCTCAGCCACAATGTGGAGGCCTGGGCCCGGCAGGGGGACGAGGAGAGGGCGCGGCAGGCGGCGGAGGAGTTGCTGAAGTTGAGGATGGAGGTGGCCGGAGGCAAAGTTTGCTAGTTTTCGGTTTTCAGGAAAGGCAAGCCGCGGGTGGCCGTGACCGGAAGGTGGTCATCCAGGACGCAGAGGGGAGGATTTAAGGAAGAAGGAGCGCGGGACGCTCGCAACTTTGGAAAGTTGCGCTACTTGGCGAGGAGGGCGGAGTAATCCTTGAGGGCTTCAGCGTAGGTGTCGGCGGTGCCTGGGGAGGGTTCGAGGCGGGAACCGGCGGCGGGCTTGCAGAAGGTTGCCTGGAGGCTGGCGAGGTCGTGGCCAAGGGCGTGGGCGGCCCGGAGGGCGGCTCCGAGACCGGCACCGTTCGCGATGGCGAAGCGCTCGACGGGGGCCTGGAAGATGTCGGCGACGAGTTGGGCGATGCCGTCGTTTTGCGAGGCACCGCCGGTGAGACGGATGATCTCGGCCTTTTCGCCGATCCACTGGCTGTGGAGACGCATGTTGAGGAACTGGCCTTCGAGAAGGGCGCGGACCTGGGCGGGGGCGTCCCGACCGGATTCGAATTCGGGCGTGCCCTTGCGGACGGGGCCGGTGAAGTCGCGGCGCGGGGTGATCTCCGGGCCGAAGAAGGGAAGCATGCGGTTGCCGTTGTTACCCGCCGGGGTGGCGGCGAGACCGCTGCGGTCAAAGGCGGACCAGTCGAGGCCGAGGGCATCGCGGAGGGCCTCGCGGGAAAGGGAGCCGTTGCGGAAGCAGATCAGCGACATGAAGCCGCCGGCGGGATTCCCGAAGACGTGGCCGAAACCTTGGGGATCGGTAACGGCATTCTCCATGGCCGCGAAGAAGGTGTCCGAGGTGCCGAGGGAGATGACGATGGTGCCGGGGGCGGTGGCACCCATGCCGACGAGCGAGGAGGGATTGTCCCCGGTCGAGAGCACGACCTGACAGTTACTAGAGATGCCGTACTTCTGCACGAAGTAGGAGGAGACGGGCCCGGCGACGGTGGC
>CBFGPU010000842.1:0-1720 GCA_965650715.1 uncultured Haloferula sp.
GTCGCCGCGGTCAAGCAGGTCCTAACAGAATCCATCGAGCAAGGCGGCACCACCCTGCGAGACTTCCTCAACTCCGACGGGGAGCCCGGCTACTTCGCCCAGCGCCTCTACGTCTACGAGCGCAAAGGCCAGCCCTGCCGCGTCTGCGGCACCCCCATCAAGCAAGCGGTCATGGGCCAGCGCTCCACCTACTGGTGCCCGAAGTGCCAGAAGTAGGTCCCGGCCGCCAGCGGCAGGGACGCTTCTCCGAGACGTCCGGCGAATGACGGCCGCCTTTGCCACCCGGCACCGACCCACCGCTCCAACTCCTGCACCCCCGGGAGCGTCACCCGGAGCGTCGCGATGCAGACGCACTCCGGAATTCCACGGAGTCCTTCCATCGCATAATCGGTGCCTGCCGCTACACCCGGTGAAGACATGACCGCCCTCCATCGTTCCAAGCTCTTCTGGCTCGGCCTTTTCGGGCTCGTGTTCCTGCTTTGGGGCTGGAAGGACTCGCGAAACGATTCCGCCGTCATCCTCTGGCAATCCAAGGCCATGGGCTTCAGCGCGAGCCACTCCGGTTCTTTGATTCACCTGGGTCGGGTGAATGGAGGCAAGGCCTATTCGCGGCCTGACAAGCGGATCCATCTCCAGCGGAACCACCTCAAGACCCGCTCCCCGTGGTTCCAGCGATTCCAACTTTACGACGTGCGCAGTCCCGCCGGTCTCTCGCAATCGGTCGCGATCCCTTACTGGGCAATCGTCGCGATCCACCTCGTGGCCTGGATCCTGGCGCTCCTCTGGCAACGGAGATGGCTCCGCAAAGCCCTCTCCGGAAGCGTCACAACGGATGCCGGACTTCCTCAGCGAAGCCCGGCCGATTCTTGATCCGCAGCCTCACCCGATCAGCGCCTCGTAGCCGGCGGCATCGAGCAGCTTGTCGAGTTGCGCGGCGTCCTTGATCTTGAGCTTGAAGATCCAGCCCTTGCCGTAGGGATCGGTGTTCACCAGCGAAGGATCGGCTTCCACCGCATCGTTCACTTCCACCACCTCGCCCGAGACCGGCGCGTAGATATCGCTGGCCGCCTTCACCGATTCCACCACGGCGGTCGGATCGCCCACGTCCACGGTCTTGCCGACCGGCGGAAGCTCGACGAACACCACGTCGGTGAGTTCTTCCTGCGCATGGTCGGAGATCCCCACGGTGGCGATGTCGCCTTCGAGAAGCACCCACTCGTGCGAATTGTTGTAGCGGAGGTTTTGCGGAACGTTCATCGGGTATGCTGAGCTTATGCTTTCGGGGTGGCGGGCTTGTAAAACGGTTTCTTCACGACCTTCGCCGGGAACTGGCGGCCGCGGACATCCACGAACAGGTCGGTTCCCGGCTTCGCGAGGGCGGCCGGCACATAGGCCATGCCGATACCCTTGCCCAAGCTCGGCGAAAGCACTCCGCTGGAAAGTTCCGAGACCACCTGCCCGGAGCCATCCAGCACCGGGTAATGCGAGCGCGGCGGTGCCCCCTTGTCGGTATATTCCAGCGCGACGAGTCGCTGTGCCGGGCCTTCCGCCTTCTGCTTGGCCAGCGTCTCGCGGCCGATGAAGTCGCCCTTGTCGAGATCCACGAAAAATCCGAGCCCCGCCTCGATCGGCGTCCGCTCGGGTGAAAGGTCGCTGCCATTGAGCGGATAGCACATCTCCAGCCGCAGGCTGTCCCGGGCGCCGAGACCGCAGGCCTTCG
>CBFGPU010000843.1:0-1713 GCA_965650715.1 uncultured Haloferula sp.
CGGCGCGGAGGGAGCGGCCGATGAGGCGCTGGATCTCGACGGTGCGGCCGTCGATCCGGCCCTTGCTGATGTCGCGCGGCTTCCGGTCGAGGGTGCTATAGGGCAGCATCGAATACTCGGCGGTGAGCCAGCCGCCTTTCACCCCCTGCTGCTTCATCCAGGACGGGACCTTGGGTTCGATGGTGGCGGCGCAGATGACACGGGTGACGCCGAAGCCGATGAGGACGGAGCCCGAGGCGTAGGGGGCGATCCCGGCCTCGATCGTGATGGGACGCAACTGGTCGGGACGGCGGGAGTCGAGGCGGCTTGGTGACATTAGCTTGGGATGATAAATGGATTCGACCGGCAGCGGCTGGTCGATCCGGGTTTGGTGACGTGCAGGCAAATCAAGCGCGTTCGCCGTCGAGTTCGTCGGCTTCGTCCACGTCGGGAAAAGGCGAGGCCGAGGCAACCTTGTGGCTGGTCGAGGCGGCGGTCTGCTGCTCGGCCATGTGGGCGATGAGGCGCTCGTTGAAGGTGCGGGCGGGGTCGTGGCCCATCATCTTGAGGGCCTGCACGAGGGCGGCGACCTCGATGAGGCGGGCGATGTCGCGGCCGGGGCGGACGTAGAACTCCATGTGCGGCACCTTCACGCCGAGGATGTTGTAGTAGTTTTCCTCGAGGCCGGTGCGTTCCTCGATGACATCGGGCGACCACTCGCGCAGGGAGACGACGAGGTCGATGCGCTTGTCGAGACGGATGCTCTTCACCCCGAACATCTCGGCGATGTTGATGATGCCGATGCCGCGGCACTCCATGTAACCGCGGTTGAGGGGGCGGGAGCTGGCGGAGAGCTCGCGCTCGTCCATCAGCCGGATGCAGGTGAGGTCATCGGCGACGAGCGAATGGCCGCGCTCGATGAGGGCGAGAGCGCACTCCGATTTGCCGATGCCGCTGTCGCCGCGGATCATCACACCGATGCCCTTCACGTCGAGGGTGGTGGCGTGCTCGGTGGTGGTGGGGGCGAACTCGTTGTCGATGCAGAGCGTCGCGGCATTCACGAAGTTCATCGTGATGAGCGGCGTGCGGAAGATCGGCAGGTTCATCTCCTCCGACACGGCGAGCATCGGGTGCGTGGCGTGGTAATTGCGGGTGAGGACGATGGCCGGGATGCTGCGCTTGGCCATCTCGCCGAAGATCTCGACCTGCTGCTTCTGGGAGAGGGTCTTGAGGAAGGTCATCTCGGCCGCGCCGAGGACCTGGATGCGCTTGTTCGCGAAGTATTTGAAAAACCCCGTCAGGGCCAGCGAGGGGCGGTTGATGGAACCCTCGCGGATGAGGCGGTGGAGGCCGTTGCTGCCGTGCAGGAGCTCCAGCTGGAGCTTGTCGCGGTAGGTCTCGTAGAAGTGCGCGACGGTGATGCCGTGGAGGGCTTTGGCGGGCATGGGGGTGGCTCCGAAGTAGCGGGTAGTGGGTAGCGGGTAGTGAGTAGGGGAAGAAACCGGCGGCAACAAGCCTCTACTCGCCAGCCGATGCCGGCGCCGCGCCGCTACATGTCAAAGTCCTTGCCGAGGTAGATTTCCCTGGCCTGGGGGTCGTTGATGAGGAAGTCGCCGCTGCCCTCGGTCATGACCTTGCCCTTGTGGATGATGTAGCCCCGGTCGACGATGCGCAGGGTTTCGCGGACGTTGTGGTCGGTGATGAGCACGCCGATGCCGCGCTGCTTGAGCTCGA
>CBFGPU010000844.1:0-1712 GCA_965650715.1 uncultured Haloferula sp.
GTTCTCCCGCCTATAACGCGACCTGCCCGGGTGCCCGCAGCGGCTCCTGGCACCAGGCGAACGTCGCCGTTGACGTGAAGTTCTCCGCCTCCCCGTCCTCCGTGGCGGGTGCCGCCCGTTCGCTTCGCTCCCGCGGCCTCTTCCGCGGCGGTGTCGGACGCTACGGGACCTTCACCCATATCGATACGCGCGGGCAAAATGTCGATTGGTGAGCCGCCCGTGCCCTGCGGGGAGATAGCATACTACGCGATCAAGTAGTTCGATTAACTTGATTATCTGTCTTGTGGGCCTATCCTCCGGCTCGTGCATAACCTTACCTCTCGCGCCTTCCGCGCCAAGTCGTTTGCCTCGCTCATAGCGTGCGCTGCTCTGTCGGCCCCGGCATTCGGGGCGGTGAACTACACCACGGACGGTTCCACGATCACCGTAACTTGGGATGAAACCTTCATCCTGAACACCTCGAGCTTCGGCTCGGGGTACGTATTCCTGATTGTTGAAGACGTCTTCGACGTGCCGGGTCCTTCGGAGGAAGCCTATTTTTCCGGGGTCACCTCGATGAGCCAGTCGGTTTTCATCAACGGCGGATCCGGCCAATCGGTGACGAATTGGACCGGTTGGCAGTACCGTCCGGGAGAGGAACATGACTACAGCTCGGTGGATGCAGCCTTCGGTCTCGATACCATCGGGTTGCCTGCGATCGCCGCGGGAGATACGTTCCGCTGGACCGGTTCGATGACCGTGAACGTCTCGAACCCGGAGTACCGCATGCCCGACAATCCCGGGTCAACGACAGCATACCTGGCCGCAAACGATGGCACCTACTCCAATGTGATTTCCACCGTGGTCACTGTTCCCGAACCGTCCTCGGTCGGATTGCTGGCCGGTTCGCTGCTTCTTGCTTTCCGCCGCCGTCGCCGCGCCTGAGCGTCGATTGCCAGCCGATATTCTTCGAAGGGTTTGGAGATCACTTCTCCAGACCCTTTTTCACGAGATCCTCTTTCCAAGCGAGATCGCCGGACTCCGCTTCTTGCAGATAGGCTTGGTATGCCTCCCGCAGTGCCGCGATCCTGGCCTCGAGATTCTCGCGGTTGAGCCGGATTCCGTATTGGGCGAGGCGCTCGTCCTTCAGCTCCCAACCCATCAAAAGGGACAGCATCCCGTCACCCACGTCCTTCGTGAAGTGTTCGAGATCGCGCCAGTGAACCAGCTCGGGAGCTTTTCCTTGGACCGGGCGCACGCGCTCGCAGTTGTAGGGGTGGTAGGAATAGAAGTCCCACAACTCCACGGGCGGCCCCGAGCCTCCGGCATTCACCCGCCCGATCATCTCGACCAGCGCCCGCCGGTCGGTCTCGAAAGGTATCTGTGCCTTGCCGATGTCCGAGGACTTCGCCTGCAACAACACGTGGTTCGGGTGCAGGAAAAGCACCAGTCGAGCGCCCTTTTCGCGGCAGCGCCGCATCAGCGTTTCTAACAGAGTGGCTTTTTCCGCGTGCACCTTCGTGCCTTCACCCGGCTTGGCGGGAACGCGGGCATCATCGATGAAGCGGTTCTTGATGAAGTTCAACTGGCCCTTCCCCGGAGATGCCGCCCCGCCGCCCCCGGCTCCGCCCGGTCGGTCGCGGAATCCGTGCGGGTTGTATTCCGCCGGTGTCTTCTTCCACTGCAGGCCCAGCGTTTCGAGCGAGGTCTCGAAGGTGGACATGCCGAAAATG
>CBFGPU010000845.1:0-1708 GCA_965650715.1 uncultured Haloferula sp.
CATGGCCGACAAGGGCTTCCCCATCGCCTGCGAGAACGACGCCTACTCCCTCGTCGCCGAGCTGCTCGCGCAGTACGCCAGCGACAACACGGTCACCGTCCTCGACATCAACCACTCCATCCCCGGCAACCTGCACGAGTCCCTCAAGCACTACCCGCTCAAGGACATGGTCGGCATGTTCCACTGCGGCAATACCGCGGGCAAGCTGCTCAAGAACCCGGAGATGAAGTACCAGCTCATCATGAAGCGCCTGATGGAGCCGGACACCGATCCCGACATCACCCGCGGCACGATCGAAGGCCAAATCTCCGCCTCGCCCATCACCGTCTGCCAGGTCCATGGCCACGGCGACAAGCTCCGCGCCTACATCTGCGAAGGCCACTTCCTCGACCTCGACCCGAAGACCTTCGGCTGCACCGGCACCGCCTACATCCCCGGATTCCACCGCTTCTACCGCCACGTCCTCCTCGGCCGCTACCACCACCACGCGGCCGTGGCCTTCGCCCACGTCGGCGGCGTGCTCTACGATGCCTTCAAGCTCCTCGGCATCGAGGTCATCGACACCCCGCTCCCGGACGGCATCCCGTATCCCGGCGAGAACGTCTTCCGCGCCGGACTGACGCCGCAATCGCGTTTCCAGGGTTGATCACGCCCACGCTGGACCTTTCCGGGGAGGAGCTCCAAGCTCCCCCCGTGACCGGTCCGCTTTCCCAGAAACTCTTCGCCACCGCCAAGGGCCTCATCCCCGGCGGCGTGAATTCCCCCGTCCGCGCCTTCCGCAATGTCGGCGGCGAGCCCTTCTTCGTGCGCCGCGCGAAGGGCAGCCGGATCGAGGACGTGGATGGCAAGACCTACATCGACTACATCGGCTCCTGGGGCCCGAATATCCTCGGCCACGCGCCGACCGTCGTCACCAACACGATCCACGAGGTCGCCAAGGACGGCATCTCCTTCGGCATCCCGAATCCCTTCGAGGTCGAGATGGCCCGCACCATCACCGAATGGGTGCCCTCGGTCGAAAAGGTCCGCATGTGCTCCTCCGGCACGGAGGCCACCATGTCCGCGATCCGTCTCGCCCGCGGTTTCACGAAGCGCGACTACATCGTGAAGTTCGACGGCTGCTACCACGGTCATAGTGATTCGCTTCTCGTCGCCGCCGGCTCCGGTGCCTTGACCCACGGCGAGCCCGACTCCGCCGGCGTCCCCGCCGCCTTCGCCGAGAAGACCATCGTCCTCCCCTACAACGATCCCGAAGCACTCGAGAAAACCTTCGCCGCGCAGGGTGAGCAAATCGCCGCGATCATCGTGGAGTCCTACCCAGCGAACGCTGGCCTCGTCTTCCCGAAGCCCGGCTACCTCGACCTCCTCTCGTCGATCACAAGGAAATACGGCGCGCTCCTGATCTTCGACGAGGTCATGACCGGCTTCCGCCTCGGCAAGGCAGGCGTGCAAGGGATCGAGAATCTCACGCCCGACCTGAGCTGCTTCGGCAAGGTGATCGGTGGCGGTTTGCCCGTCGGTGCCTTCGGCGGCCGTGCCGATGTCATGGACCTGCTCGCCCCGATCGGCCCTGTCTATCAAGCGGGCACGCTCTCCGGCAACCCGCTCGCGATGGCCGCCGGTCTCGCGCAGCTCAAGGAGCTCGGCAAGATCTCCGGCTTCCCCCGCCTCGAGCAACTCGGTGCCCACTTCGAAGCCGGGCTCCGCT
>CBFGPU010000846.1:0-1704 GCA_965650715.1 uncultured Haloferula sp.
ATCTTCTCCTCGCGGACACGCTGCTCGGCCACTTTGCGGGCCAAGTAGAGCTTCCGCTCGAACTCGAGGTCGCTCCAGCCCGCCGCGCGCCCCATCAGGATCTGCTGGATCTCGGGCATGGTGTCCCGGGCCTTGTCGCCAAGGCTGCGGGTGTTCGTGGGCACGACGCGCCAGCCGAAGACCTGGATGCCGAACCGGGCGCAGGCCTGGTCGATGATCGCCTGGGCAGCGGAGGCCTGGGCCTTGTTGCCGCGCGGCAGGAACACGACGCCGACCGCCAAGTCGGAATCCTCGCCCAGCTTGCCGCCCATCTTCTCGACCTCGCGGCGGAAGAGCGCATGCGGGATCTGGGTCAACACGCCCGCGCCGTCGCCCGTCTTGGCGTCGGCGTCCAGCGCGCCGCGATGGGCGAGGTTGCACAGGGCCTGGATCGCGTAGTCGAGGACGCGGAATTCTTTTTTGCCGCTGATGTTGGCGATGAAGCCAACGCCGCAGGCGTCGCGCTCGAATTCGGGGCGATACAGGGAACCGGGAACGTTCGGGTAAGTCGTGTTCATCTTACTCAAATACACAGCCGGGAAATGTGGGGGCATTGGCGTCTCTGCTGCAAAAGGATTTTCCACGCACCGCATGGAAAGTTCCGCCCGGGACAGCTTGAAAAAAAGGAACCAGCTTTCTGCTCCCCTCTTCCGGTGGGCGCGACGCCAAAAATCGCTGGTTGTCCGACTGCACAGTTGCGGTCGCGCTGTGATCGCGCAATCTGGCACGCGGATGAGTGAGGCCGCTTCCAGTTCCGGTGCGTCCGAACGTCAACGGCAGGCTCTTCTGACCCTGCTGGCCGACGACGATCCCAAGATTTTCCAGAGCATCCGCCCCCAGATCCTCGCCCTCGGCCCTGAGGCGACCGATTGGCTGAAACCCCAGCTCGTCAGCAACGACCCCGTCCTGCGCCGCCACGCCCGCGAGATCGTCAATGTCTTCGGCCGCCAGTCCGCCGATACCCGGTTTCTAGGCTTCTGCCTGCAGAGCGGCGAGGAACTCAATCTCGACGCGGCCGTCTGGCTCTTGGCCCGCACGCGCTATCCGGATGTGAACGTGGAGGCCTACAGCGCGATGCTCGACGACTTCGCCCTGCAGCTATCCGAGCGGATCGATCCGCAGGCCGAGGCGGACCAGACGCTGGCCGTGATCAACCAGTTCATGTTCGAGGAGCAGGGGTTCTGCGGCAACGAGGAGAACTACTACGAGCCCGAGAACAGCTACCTCAACCGCGTGATCGACCGGCGCACGGGCAATCCCGTCAGCCTCTGCACGGTGCTGATTCTCGTGGCGCGGCGGCTGAATCTGCCAATCTCCGGCATCGGGTTGCCCGGCCATTTCGTGGCGCGCTACCAGACGCCCGAAGCGGAGCTCTTCATCGACTGTTTCAACCGGGGCAAAGTCCTGACCAAGACCGACTGCGTGAAGTATCTGACCGACACGGGCCACACCCTCCAAGACGGCTACCTCTCGCCCGTCAGTCCCCGCCGCACGCTCCAGCGGATGTGCTCGAACCTGCACCAGATCTACAGCCAACTGGAGCAGCAGGACGAAGCCGACCGAGTCGGCCGCTACCTCATCGCCTTGGCGCGGTGAGGTGTTTCTCCACACCCACAAGAAGAATGGGATGAAGGTTGGTGTTCTGCGGCATCACCCGTAGATCAC
>CBFGPU010000847.1:0-1697 GCA_965650715.1 uncultured Haloferula sp.
CGCATCCACCGGCGACCCTCTCCTCGAAGAGAATGCGATCGCGGCGTACAAGGAGCGCTTGTTCCCGCTGGCCACCGTGATCACGCCGAACCTCGACGAGGCGGAGGTGCTTTGGGGCGGTCCGGTCAGGGACGAGGTGTCGATGGAGCGCGCGGCATCGGAACTTTCCGCAAGGCACGGCTGCGCGGTGCTGCTGAAGGGCGGGCACCTCGGGCAGGAAACCTGTGCGGACCTGCTTTGGGAGAATGGATTGCCCGAGTGGTTCCGTGCCGCGCGGATAGAAGGCGCGGCCTCGCACGGCACCGGCTGCACTCTCTCCGCGGCGATCGCCGCGCGGCTCGCGAAAGGGGAAGGCCTGCACGACGCGGTGAAGGAGGCGAAGGCCTATCTAGGTGAGGCGCTCGCCCGTTCGTTTGCCTGGGGCGGCATCGCCGCGCTGAACCAAGGGACGGTGAGGGAGTGAACAGCATAGGGGGAATCCCGGGGGCTAGTGTCGCTAGCCGACAAATTGATCCGCGGTCATGGCTCGGAATCCGCTAGATGCCGACCCGTGAGAACCTCTTTCACCTTGCAGTGGCAGGCGGTGAGCCGAAACTCGCCTCGGCCCATGCGCCTGATCCGCTACTTCGCCGCGCTCCGCGTGCCCAAGGTCGTCCTCTGGTGCTACCTCGCCTGGTACGTGGCGGTGGCGTCCTGCTACTTCGATCCTTCGCCCGCGATCTGGCTTTCGGCGGTCGGGATCTCCGGGTTGATCGGGATCGCGCTGATTTTCGCGACGGGCACGCCGGGGAAGCGGACGGATGGCTGGACGAAATTCCGGCTCTTCCTGTTCCCGTTCTGCGTGTCGAGCTACTCGACGCTGATCAAGGGCAAGGGCTTCATCCTGTTATTCCCGACCCAGGCGAACCCGCTGATCGCGGGCATCACGGCCTGTGCCGGGGTGGTGGCGATCCATTGGATCTGCCGCGGGCTCAGTGTTGATGCCCGTGATCTCCGGCTCCGAGATTGAGCACGAACTGAAGCCAGATGCTGTGTTCGTCGGCATAGCCGCCGAGGCGGTCGTAGGTGTATTGGAGGCGGGTGTGCATCTCGGCCGAGCCGGCGAGCTGGAAGCGGCGGCCGACATTCGCGGCAGCGCGCCAGCGCCGTTCGTTTCCCGCCATGCGGTTTCCGGAAGCCCACTCCACCCGGCTGGCCGTGGTCCAGTCCTTCGCGAACTCGCAGCCGCAGGCCATGTAGATGCCCGTCTCGTCGTAGTCGCCCTTGATGCCTGCTTCATCCCGGGCTTCCACCGCGCGGTAGAATGCCTCGCCCTGCCACCAGAGCGGGAATCCGCCGAGTTCATGATCTCCGCCGATATCGGCCCCGGCCGTCCAGGTCGTGCGCTTGAAGCCGTTCTGTCCCGCGGCGAAGGAGATGCCCGCGCGTTCGACGGGACCGCGGTCGATCCTGGTTTCGATCCGGCCGAAGAAGAAGCCATCGTCGAGATAAGCCTCTTCGGGGTCGTAGACCCCGCCGTTTCCAGCGACCCCGTGGGAGTGGTGTCCGTGGTGATCCTCCTCCTCCTCTTCTTCCTCGCCTTCCTCGTGGTGTTCGGCGGCGTGTTCGAGTCCCTCCAAGTACGCCTCGCGTCGTAGTTCGCGCCCGGCACCGTGCGAATGCTCGCGCCCCTGGCCGTAGCCGAGACGGATGACCCA
>CBFGPU010000848.1:0-1696 GCA_965650715.1 uncultured Haloferula sp.
GACTTTCACCGGCTGGGAGTTCTCGAAATCGATTTCGAGCATGTGCGCGACTTCATCGACGAAGGCGGGGTCGGGCGAGAGGCCGGAGATCTCGAAGTTCAGGCGGAAGGAGCGGTTGTCGAGATTGGCGGTGCCGACGCAGGCGAGCTTGTCGTCCACGAGCATGACCTTCTGGTGGAGGAAGCCGCGCTTGTAGCGGTAGAGCTTCACGCCGAAAGGGATGACCTGCTCGAAGTAGGTGAAGGCAGAGAGCCAGACGAGGAGATGGTCGGGCTTCTCCGGGATAAGGATGCGCACGTCGGCCCCGCGGATGGCGGCGGCGAGCAGGGCGGTGAGCACGCCGCCATCTGGCACGAAGTAAGGCGAGGCGATCCAGAGGCGTTCGTGTGCGGTATTGGCGGCCTCCGCCACGACGAGCTGCCAGGATTCGGCGGGGTCGGCGGGGCCGGTCGGGATGACGGCGGCGATCTGGTCGGCGGTCTCGGCCTGGCCCGACCAGTTGAGCTCGGGAATGGCGGCGGCGGCCCAATTCCAGTCCTCGAGGAAGACAAGCTGGATGGCCTGGACGGAAGGGCCCTTCATCTTCAAGTGCGTGTCGCGCCACTTGCCGAAGCGCTGGTCCCGGCCCAGGTATTCGTCGCCGACGTTGATACCGCCGATGAAGGCTTCCTTGCCATCGACCACGACGATCTTGCGGTGGTTGCGGAAATTGAGCTGGAGGCGGGACCACCAGTGGCGGTTCGCGCCGAAGGAATAGTGGATGATGCCGGCGGCATCGAGCTCGCGCAGGTAAGCGCGCGAGAGCTTGCTGGAACCGATTTCGTCGTAGAGGAAGTAGACCTTCACGCCGGCCTTGGCGCGGTCGATGAGGGCGCTTTTGAAGCGGGCCCCGACCCGGTCGTTCTTCACGATGTAGAAATTGATCAGCAGGTAGTCTTTGGCGGATCTGATCGATTCGAAGATCGCCTCGAAGGTTTCCTCGCCGTCGATGAGGAGCGTGAGTTCGTTGCCGCGTGTGTAGGGGAGCCCGCCGAGGTATTCGGCTGCCTTGCCGAAGGCGTCCTCCGGCTTGATCTCGTAGTGGCGGAGCCGCCGGTGCATATCCTCGGCCAGCTTGCGGAGTTCGGCGTCCTCGCCGCGGCGGGCCCGGACGTAGCCGGAAAACTTGCTGCGGCCGGCAATCCAGTAGAGGGGGACGGCCACCCATGGCAGGGCGATGAGGGAAACCATCCAGGCGATGGTTCCCTGCGCCGTGCGGACGGTCATCAGGGCGTGGATGACGTGGAGGATGCCCAGAACGTGGCCAAGCACGATCGCAGTGCCGATCAGCCATGGAATCGATTCGGGTTCGGGCATTGGCCCGATCCTAACCGATCCGCCGGACGTGGCAACGGATTGTGTGGGGCTTGATCGTTCGAAGCCGGATCACTTGGAACCCGCACCCTCCGGCCACTCCAGCAGGATGTTCCATTTGAAGGTTCGCTCGGGCGGGAGAGTGGGGGAGTTCTCGTTGTCGATTTTGTCGTAAACGTTCTTCGGCGGCGTGAGGACGGCGTCCTTGCCATGGATGAAGTCCTGGTCCTCGACGATGGTCTTGTAGGCCTTGTTGAGCGCGAGGGCGCGTTCAGGGGATGGCGTGATAAGGTCGTAAACGTCCTTGGCTTCCTTGAGTTTCACGTGATCGAGCGTGCCGTTC
>CBFGPU010000849.1:0-1693 GCA_965650715.1 uncultured Haloferula sp.
CACGCCGGCCCAGGTCCGCGTCAGTCCCCAGTTGATGAGGTCCGCGGACTCCTGCTGCGGCGGCTTGTTGCGAAGCTGGTCCAGCAACACCGCCTTGTAGGCGTTGACGAGGTCGAAGAACTCCGTCTTCTTGCCCGCGCGGGCTTCGTTCAGAGCCTCCGGCAGGCGGTGATAGGTCGTGGGACCGATGACAAGATCGACCACCGGCGCACGCCGGATGATCTCCGCACCCTCGGCCTGCGCGACACAGCCGGCGACGCCGACCATCAGCTCGCGGCCGTCCTTGGCGCGCTGCCGCTTCATCTTCTGCAGGCGCCCGAGCTGCGAATAGACCTTCTCGGCGGCCTTCTCGCGGATGTGGCAGGTATTGATCAGCACGAGATCGGCGTCTTCGACAGTGTCGGTCGGCTGGTAGCCGCTCTCGCCCAGCGAATCCGTCATCCGCTGGCTGTCATAGACGTTCATCTGGCAGCCATAGGTCTTGACGAAGACCTTCTTGCTGTTGGCAAGCGGCTGGAGGTCCGTGTTCTTGACGTGCTCGTTCATGCGGGCTCTTTACGGCATATCGAGATTGGACTCAACGGGTGGGGATGGGGGTGGTGTATTGGGACATGTGAACCCCTCACCAACTTCGGCCAGCCAATCGCCTTCGGCTCTTGGGGCCTTCATATCCTCTCCCGCAAGGGGAGAGGTAAACCCGCGGCACCGCCTCGCCCCAAGCGAAGGCCGAGCGCGTGGCACCCTACCTCTCCCCTTGCGGGAGAGGATACGAAGGCCGGGTGAACGCCAGTGAACCCTTGGCCGCAGTTGGTGAGGGGTTTTGACCATAGTTCCTCATAAGACACACCTCCTCGTTCACGCGGCGGGTTCCGCCCGTGGTTTGACCATGCACTTTCCCGATCCCTTCGCTTTGGCAAAGGAGATCGGCCGGGGCACGGAACCGTGCCACAGTTATTGACCAGCTTGCGCTGGTCGTTAAGGCCCGTTTCCGTGCCCCGTTTCGGTGTCTCCATCCGCGAACTCGCCACTCTGCTCCCGTCTTCCTGCCTTGCGGGCCGGAAGACGGGCATGTGCGCGTTACAACGCGCGTCCGGGGCGATAACAGGTGTCTCCACCGCCGTCCCCAGAGGTTGGCCCCTCTCGCGGACGCCTGATACAGGGATATGCGTCGTCTCCCTGCACCAGGCACCGGTCCCGCCTCGACGCATCGCCATGCGTGGTAGCCGATGCGGGACGAGATGATTCTCGCACAGGTTTTTACCCCGTGGAAAATCGGGCTTAGTCGGTTGTTTTTAAACGATAATATCAGGATGTTTTAGGAAGAGGTTTTCATGCTTCATCAAGCGCTCAGGACTTGACCTTGCCTCGTTTGAACCGGCAATCCTCTCCGCACAAGCGCGACACGGCGCTGCCCGCCATGTCCGAACAGCGAGCGAGGCGTTTGTTTCGCCACCGTGACGCGGCCCGGACCGAGCCGATCGGCAGCCATCAACCTGTTTCCGTGGAAACAGCCAGCTTCACTCGATGCTTCTATTCCCCATAACATCGTGCGGCGCAGGAGCGGCCGCGCCCTATCATCCGATCCGGAGCCTCGAAATGGCAGCGACAGATGTGAACGACCGGGACACGACCACGACGCATGACATGGCGCAACGCGACAACATCCGGATCGTCGAGCAGGAACACCTGACGA
>CBFGPU010000850.1:0-1693 GCA_965650715.1 uncultured Haloferula sp.
CAAGCTCGACAAGCGTCGCCTTCTTCTCCTTCATCACGCGCAGCACCTGCAGCGCGCTGAGGATGCCGTCGCCTGTCGTCGCATGATCGGCGAAGATCAGGTGCCCGGAGTTCTCGCCGCCGAAGGAACCGCCGTTCGCGCGAAGCGATTCGATCACGTTGCGGTCGCCGACGGGAGTGGTCAGCACCTCGATCCCCGCGCGGCGCATCGCCTCGTGCAGGCCGAGATTGCTCATCACGGTGCAGGCCATCTTGTTTCCGCGGAGCTTGCCTTGCTCCTTCAGCGAGATCGCCGCGAGCGCCAGGATGCGGTCTCCGGAAACGGGCATGCCGGTCGCATCGGTGAAGATCACCCGGTCGGCATCGCCATCGAAGGAGATGCCCAGGTCCGCGCCGTGCTGGCGGACCAGTTCGCCCGCCGTTTCCGGATAGAGCGCGCCGCAGCGGTCGTTGATGTTGATCCCGTCCGGATCGCAGCCGTGTTTGATCACCTCCGCGCCCAGTTCCTTGAAGATCAGCGGCGCGATGAAGTAGGCCGCCCCGTGGCCGCAATCGACCACGATCTTCAGCCCGTGCAGCGGGACGTTGTCCGCAGTGTGCTTCGCAAACTCGATGTAGCGGCCGCGCGCGTCGTCGATCCGGTAAGCCTTGCCGATCCGCTCCGGCGACATCGCCCGGCTTTCCGGTTCGTCGCCGAGGATGTGGCGCTCGATGATTTCCTCCAGCGCGTCGGAGAGCTTGTAGCCGTCCGGTCCGAAGATCTTCAGGCCGTTGTCCTCGTACGGATTGTGCGAGGCGGTGAGCATGATCCCCGCCGCGCAGCCCATGGATTTGGTCAAATGCGCGATCGCCGGGGTGGGCAGCGGGCCGGGCAAGAGCACGTCCATGCCCATCGAGACCAGGCCGGAGGTCAGCGCCGTCTCCAGCATGTAGCCGGAAATGCGGGTGTCCTTCCCGATCACCACCCGGTTGCGGTTGTGGCCGGACGAGCGCAGCACCTGCGCCACCGCCTTGCCCGCGCGGAGGGCCACCTCCGGCGTGATCGGAAATTCGTTCGCTTTGCCGCGGATGCCGTCGGTGCCGAAAAGCTTCATGTCCGCGCGAGATTGCGGGGCATCGTCACGAAATGAAAGCTTCGACAGGCGAATCATCGGCATTTCACCGCCAAAACGTCAGAATTTTGCAGGAAATGGTTCCGTAGACGCGGAAGGACTCCTCGGGCTTGCCGAGACACCGGGGCTGCTTGAGCCGCCCTTCTCCCCGTCGTCCCCGGCGCAGCCGGACTTCGATTGATGATTGAACGATTGGTGATTGATGATTGCACTCGCCCCATGCAGCGCGTGGCGGTCATCAACGTGGTCGGGCTTTCCCCCTCCCTTCTCGGCCCCCACCTGCCGCGGCTCACCGCCTTCGCGCAGAAACACGGGATGCAGGCCTTCCCGCCCGCCTTTCCCGCGGTGACCTGCACTGCGCAGTCCTCCATGCTCACCGGGACCAGCCCGCGGGAGCACGGGATCGTGGCGAACGGCTGGTATGACCGCGAGAGCGCCGAAGTCCGCTTCTGGAAACAGAGCAACCATCTCGTCCGCGGCGAGAAGGTCTGGGAGCACCTCCGTCGCAAGCACGCGGGCTTCACCTGCGCGAAGCTCTTCTGGTGGTACAACATGTACTCCACCGCCGACTGCTCCATCACC
>CBFGPU010000851.1:0-1691 GCA_965650715.1 uncultured Haloferula sp.
GGACATCGACCGCCACCGGTATTTCAACACGAACTCGATCTGGCTGCGGCTGGACGTGCTCAAGGAGCAACTCGCGCAGGGCGGGGGCGTGCTGCCGCTGCCGATGATCCGGAACCGCAAGACGGTGGACCCGCGCGACAAGAACTCGACGCCGGTGATCCAACTCGAAGTGGCGATGGGTGCGGCGATCGAGTGCTTCGAGGGCGCCGAGGCGATCGAGGTGCCGCGCTCGCGGTTCGCGCCGGTGAAGTCCACGGCGGACCTCTTCGCGCTGCGGTCGGACGCCTATTCGGTCGGCGAGGACGGGCGGGTGGAACTGGTCGCGGAGCGCCGGGGCGTGCCGCCGATGGTGAAGCTGGACGATTCCTACAAGCTGGTGGACGCCATCGAGGGTCTCGGGACGCCATCCCTGGCGGCCTGCGAGGAGGTGAGGGTGGACGGGCCGGTGGTCTTTGCCGATGGAGTGGTATTGAAGGGCAGGGTGGCCTTCAGGGCGGCGGAAGGGTCACCCAGGGTCGTTCCGGCGGGGATCTACGAGGAGGGAGAATATTAAAAGTTCCTAGCCTCCCCGATTCTGCGGACCGGAAATTGCCCGGATACGGACATTTCCCATTTGCGTCCTTGTTATTTGAAGGGGGGCTGCTACCCGAGCGGCGCGCATGGCGAACATCGGCGAAATTGAACTGTCGGCGGAAGGTTTTGAAGCGGTCATTTTTGACTGCGATGGCACTCTGGTTCACTCGATGCCCTCCCATTTCGAGGCTTGGTGCGAAGCGCTGGCGCTGCACGGGGCGGGCGGGATCTTCAAGGAAGACGTGTTCTACGCCATGGGTGGACGGCCGACGAAGGACATCGTGGTCGAGATCAACGACGAGTATGGCTTGAAGCTCGATCCCGAGAAGGTGGCCTTCTCCAAGCGCGAGGCCTTCCTGCGCAAGCTCGACCAGCTCGAGCTGATCGACGAGGTGGCGGCCTTTGCCGAGAGCCTGCGGGGCAAGAAACCGATGGCGATCGCGACCGGCGGCACCCGCCACGTGATCGAGAAGACGCTGCAGGCGGTCGGGGTTTCGGATCTTTTCGAGGAAGTGGTCACGGCGGACGATGTGAAGATCGGGAAGCCGGCACCGGATATTTTCCTGCGGGCGGCGCAGTTGCTCGGGGTTTCGCCGTTGAAATGTCTGGTTTTGGAGGATGCGCCCGCGGGCGTGATGGCCGCCCAGCTTGCGGGGATGACCGTGATTTCGATCCCCGCACCGCTGAAGATCGCAAGCAAGTAAGCTCCTTGGAAGTGCCGGTTTTTACGCCCGCGAAGCCTTGCCTCTGCGAGGTTCGCGGGCTTTTTTCGGAATCGCGCTTGCGTCGGGGAGGGCTCCTCTATTGACTCCGCCATGGCGGATATTTCTCTCGGACTCTCCTTCGATGACGTGCTTCTCGTTCCTGCGTTGAGCGAGATTCTTCCCACCGAATCCGATATTTCGACCTTCGTGACCGGGGATATCCGGCTGAACATTCCGGTGGTTTCCGCGGCGATGGACACGGTGTCCGAAACGGAGCTGGCGGTGGCCCTGGCCCGCGAGGGCGGCATGGGCGTGATCCACCGCGCGTGCTCGATCCAGGAGCAGGCCTCGAGGGTTTCGCGGGTGAAGCGCTCGGAGAATGCGGTGATCCTGAAGCCTCTCACGGTGCGCAAG
>CBFGPU010000852.1:0-1682 GCA_965650715.1 uncultured Haloferula sp.
ATTCCCTGACTGGAGTTCAGACGTGTGCTCTTCCGATCTAACGCGATCACCGCGCTGGGCGTGTGGGACCACTTCCTGTCGCTGGCCCGCGGCGCCTTCCGCCTGCAGGACGCCGTCTGGTTCGGCTCGATCATCGTGGCCTGCCTGCTCGGCACCAGTTCCATCCTTTCCGCCAAGCGCGCTTGAACCGAATCACGAACCTCTAAATCCCATGAGCACGGAAGCAAAAACCGTTCATCCGATGGCGCGGGCGATTCTGGCGATCGGCGCCCTGCTGGCGATTGTCATCGCGGCCAACCTGCTGGTTTCGGGCCTCGGCATCGGCCACCGCAACGCGGACTTCACCGCGGACAAGGTGCACACCCTCTCCGACGGCACGCGCGAGATCCTCAAGGAGCTCGGCGCGCCGGTGGTGATCCGCTACTACGCAACCCGTAGTTCCGACTACATGCCTGAGCACCTGAAGCTGCACATGCGCCGCGTGGACGACCTGCTGGCGCAGTACAAGAACTTGTCCGGCGGCAAGCTGCAGGTGGTTGAACTGGATCCACAGCCGGACACGGAAGCGGAAGACTCCGCGAACCTCGACGGCATCAGCGGCCAGACCTTCGACGACCAGAACCTGTTCTTCGGGCTGGCGATCTCCTGCCTGGACCGCACGACGACGATCCCGTACCTCGACCCCGCGCAGGAGACGATGCTGGAATACCAGATCTCGCGCTCGATCTCGGAGGTCTCGCGCCCCGACAAGCCGGTGATAGGCCTGATGGCTGGTCTTGCAGTGAACGGCGGTCCGAGCATGAACCCGATGCAGCCCGGCCAGCCCGCTTGGGAGATCTTCCGCCAACTCGGGCAGTATTATGAAGTCCGCGACCTGACGATGACACCGGAGAAGATCGAGCCTGAAATCGACCTGCTGCTGGTCATCCATCCGGCCGACATCACCCCGGAGGCGGAATTCGCGATCGACCAGTACGTTCTCCAAGGCGGCACCGTGATCGCCTGCATCGACCCCTACTCCGTTGCAGCACAGATGATGGGCGGCGGCAACCCGATGATGGGCGGCGGCGGACCGCCGACCGCTTCGACCCTGCCGACGCTCCTCGGGGCGTGGGGCCTGACCATGGACACCCAAGTGGTGGCGGACGAGAACTACCAAACGCAGATGAGCGGCAACCGCAAAGGCATCGCCGTGCTCACCGTGCCTCAAGATGGCATGCCGCAGAAAGACAACGTAATCACCCGGAACTTGAACAATGCCGTCTTCTTCCTGCCCGGCGGACTGACCAAGTCCGGCAGCGGCGGCGTGAACGTGGACACCCTGGTCAAGTCCTCGCCGAAGGCCGGACTAGTGAGTTCGATGAAAGCCTCGCAGCTCGATCCGCAACTGGCCAAGAGCTTCCAAGGCACCCGTTCCTACGATCTGGTCGTCCACCTCTCCGGCAACTTCAAGACCGCCTTCCCGAAGGGCAAGCCGGGCACCGAAGAAAAGAAGGAGGAGGAGAAGCCGGCCGAGGGCGACAAGAAAGAAGGCGAAGGCGAGAAGAAGCCCGAGGAGAAGAAAGAGGAGAAACCCTCCCATCTCACCGAGGCAACCAAGCCCGGCCACGTCTTCATCGTCTCCGACGTGGACGCATTCTTCGACCAGTTCGCCTTCCGCATGCAGAACTTCGGGGGAGGCC
>CBFGPU010000853.1:0-1682 GCA_965650715.1 uncultured Haloferula sp.
GCCTGGCTCGCCCCGAAGATCGCCCGCATGCGGATCTTCTCCGATGACGCCGGCCTCATGAACCTCTCCCTGCTCGATTGCAGCGGAGACGCCATCGTGGTCAGCCAATTCACCCTCCACGCCTCGACGAAGAAAGGCAACCGCCCCTCCTTCATCCGCGCCGCCCGCCCTGAGATCTCCGAGCCACTCTACCGCGCCTTTTGCGAAACCCTCGAAACCGAGCTCGCCAAGCCCGTCGGCCGAGGCCGCTTCGCCGCCGATATGAAGGTCGCCCTCGTCAACGACGGCCCCGTCACCATCCTCATCGATACAAAGAACCGGGAGTGAAGGTGGTTCAAGTTGTCCGCTTCTAAGTATCAGCGAATAAAACCATCTCCCCACCCTCCACCACGATCCGCTGCATTTCCAGAGGGAGGGCTTCAATCCCGCCGTCGATGATAACGAAAATGTCGGGATCCTGTGGCGGGGTCTCATCGTACAACGACTCCTTGGCCACCCAGGCCAAAGCAGGCTCGCCCTCTTCTCCCAGCGTTAGCCCCACGGTGAAATTCTCGGTATCGCCGGCCAAAGGAATGAAGGGCCACTGCAGAAAGGGCTCCTCTCCGGTCCACTTTCCCAGGACCTCGGTCCCGAAGATCACGAAGTAGGAACCGTCCTCCCGCTCGATTACCGCGGAGTTCCCTGCGAGGCAGCAATCCATGGCCACCTCCAACAGAGCAGCCTCGGGATACAGCTCTCGATTCTTGAGAGAACTCGCCGACGAAGCGCTGCCGAACCCGGGAAACGGGAACGGGGCGAGACCTTGCCTCTCCGCTTCGGCCCAGAAGGCCTTCATCGCTTCCTGATAGGGGTGACTCATCGCTCGACTCATCTCCGAAACACTTCATTCGACATTCGGCAACTCGTCATTCGACCTTCACCCCTTACTTCTTGATCCGGATCGAGGTCCCGCAAAACGTGCAGTTGAACCACTTGAACGTGATCACGTGCAAGGCCACCGCCCCGATGTATCCCAGCAGCGGCAGGTGGTGCGCCTTCTTGTTCTTCAGGCAATGCTTCGGCACGTAGATCCGCTGCGCGCATACCCGGCACTTCGCCCGCGTGCTCACCAGAGCGTAGAGCACGCCTAGCACCGGCACGGCGATCGGAAACGCGATCACCCACTTCGGCACCCACGCGAATTTCTCCGGCTGCTGGTCGAGCAGGATCAGCAGCGGTGCCGCCACCACCGCCAGCGGGATGCAAAGCTGAAGCAGCACCAGGAAAAACCCGCCGAACCACACCTTCAGCGGCTGGTCGTGCAGCACCCCGCGGATGAAAAACGGCGAGCCGGGCTTCCGCCCCCTGTTCGTCTCCGGCCGGGGGGCACGCAGCAAGGCGATCCGGTCGTCCTCCATTCCCGCCTTCGTGGAGGAAGCCCGCACCGGCGGCGCATCCCCCTGCGCCTCCTCGATCGTCCGCACGCGGGAAGCATCGAATTTCCTGCGTCCGCCGAGATCCCCGATATGCACCGAGGCCGTCGCCATCGCCCGGCGGTTCACTGCCGGAGCCTCCGGAATCAGGACCGTTTCCGGAGCCTCATCCTCCTTGTCCACCGCCACGCGCACTTCCAGATCACCGAAGGCGTGATTGAGAACGGGCGCGATCGCGATCTCGGTGGGCCCGATCCCCTGCTCCGCGAG
>CBFGPU010000854.1:0-1672 GCA_965650715.1 uncultured Haloferula sp.
CTTTGGACAACCGACCCAGACATACGGAGCGTTCACCCCGCCGAAAACCGGCAGACCTGCCTTCTTCACCGCTTCCACCAGCAGTGCGGCATTGCCCATGTAGTGCTCGATCAGCGCCTTCACCTCGGCCTTGCCCTGCTCGGAGAAGACCGCCGCGGCACCCTTCTGCACCGGGTAGCTCGCGCCGTTGAACTTCGTGCTGTGCCGACGGCTCCAGAGCTGGTGCAGCGGCACTCGGGTGCCGTCGTCCGCCTTGCCGGTCACCGTCTTCGGGATCACCACATACGCACAGCGCACGCCGGTGAAGCCGCCGTTCTTCGAAAAGGAGCGGAACTCGATCGCGACATCCCTCGCGCCTTCGATTTCGAAGATCGACTTCGGGATCGAGCTGTCCTGGACGAACGCCTGATAGGCCGCATCGAAGAAAATGATCGTGTCGTTCTCCTTCGCATACTTCACCCAGGCCTCGAGCTGTTCGCGCGTGGCGACCGCCCCGGTCGGGTTGTTCGGGAAGCAGAGGTACACCAGATCGACCCGCTCCTTCGGCAGATCGGCCACGAAACCATTCTCCGCGGTGCAAGGCAGGTATACCAGACCGGCATAGGCCCCCTTCTCATCCGCATCGCCGGTGTTGCCGGCCATCACATTGGTATCGACATAGACCGGATAGACCGGGTCGGTGATGGCGATCACGTTGCCCTTGCCGAAGATGTCGAGGATATTGCCGGTGTCACACTTCGAGCCGTCCGAGATGAACACTTCGTCAGCGGCGATCCCGAGGCCCGCGAACTCGTTGTCCACGATCGCCTGGCGCAGGAACTCGTAACCCTGCTCCGGGCCGTAGCCCTTGAAGGTCTCGCGCACGCCCATCTCATCGATTGCCTCGTGCATTGCCGCGCGCACGGCGGCGGGCAGCGGCTCCGTCACGTCGCCGATCCCGCAGCGGATGATCCGTGCCGCCTTGTCCGGATTCGCATCGGAGAAGGCTTTCACCCGCCGTGCGATTTCGGGAAACAGGTAACCGGCTTTGAGCTTCAGGAAGTTCGAGTTGATCGAGGCCATTGCGGCGCGAGGTGTAAATGGCGGCTGCGCGGCCCGCAAGAGCCATCAGCCCAATTCGCAGCTCGGATCGCCGCTGTTATTTTTCCGGACCTGCGAACGGCGGATTTTCGAACATCGCCCCCTCATCGGTCAGACGAGGATCGTTTGTACGGCGGAGTTCGCCCAGCAGCCGGTTTTCCAACTCGGCGCGGAGCTTCGCGTGGGCGGGATCACCGGCGAGGTTGTGCATCTGATAGGGATCCGCAGCGAGGTCGTAGAGCTCCTCCCGGGGGCGCTTCCCAAAGGCGAGTTCGTAGAAGGATTTCCACTCGGAATCACCGCTTTTGCTCACGAGCCAAGCCTTGGTGGGCCCGGAATCCATGTCGGAGAGCGTGATTCGGGTGTCTTCGCACAGTTGCTCGTATGTGATCGGGTTCTTGTCATCCGCCATCCGTAAGGGATCGCCCAGGGGATAGCGGTCCGGCTTGAAATTGATGATGTAGAGGTGGGTGTTGGTAAGGATGGCACGCTGCGGATAGGGTGCGTTGCCGGGCCGGGCCGTGGGGACATGACGCTCACGGCCGGTGATCACCCAGGTCCTGGAGGAATCGACGAGCCCCGTTTTCCCGGA
>CBFGPU010000855.1:0-1672 GCA_965650715.1 uncultured Haloferula sp.
TTCTTTTCGGCGGAGATGTCGGTCTTTTTCCTCGCGATGGCCATCCGGTAACGCTCGACGTCGTCCTTGGCTTGTTTCCAAGCTTGATCGGCATCGGCTTTCTTCTTTTTGGCCTCGGCCCGCGCAAGGATCTTCCCGTCGCGGCGATCCTTCGTTTGCGCGTATTGAACGCTCTCGATGTGGACGGCTTCCGCAGCACTCTCGCTGGCCACGAAGTCGTCGCGTTTCACCGTGTCGAACTGGAATTCATCCTGCAAATCCATGGGCAGGAGCTCGAACTTGATGTTCTTCGGTCCCGAGGAGCACATGACGTCCATGCCCGCGTGATCGATCTTCCGGATCGTGGTGTTTTCAAAGACGGTGCCATCGGAAAGCTTGAGAGTGCCGAGTTCACGGCCCTTGGCCTTCGCCCGGGTGGCGCTGCGATACTGTTCCTTGTAGTCTTCCCACTCCTTTTCCACCGCCTTGATCGCCTCGGCGGCTCCCGCGTGCTCGGCCTTGGCCTCCTCGATGCGCTTGGCGGTCGCTTCCACCTTGATGGTGAGCTCGCTCAATTCCCGTTCCTCCTCCTTGCGCTGGGCGACGAGCTTCACCTCCTTCTTGTAGGACTCCATCTGGGTCTTCTTGCCATCGATCTCGAGGCCGAGGTCGCGGACGACGGCTTCGATCTTCTTGTGGTTCTCCAGATTGTTCGGATCAAACACCAAGGTATAGAGGGCGCCGAAAGCGACGAGCACGAAAACGGCAATCAAAGTGCCAATGATCCCCGGCCCGCGGCCGCTGGAGACAAGATCGGTGAAGCCCATGAGGAGGAGATAGGAGGAGGTTCGGGAAAGTTAGGGCGAAAAGGCCGTCGCCGTCCCGCGCTCAGTTGACCAGTTCAAGTAACGGATCACAAGAGCGGACTATTCCACCAATGTGGCATTATCCACCTTCGGTTCCGCATTTACCCGGAATTTACAGGGCTGCCCGGTGGTGCTTCACCACGCCTTCATCGCTTTTTCACGAAGGCGGCCCCCGGCTTTCAGATCCGCTCCCGCAGCACCCGCAATTCCTGCTCCGCCGCATCGAGGCGCTCCATGAGCTCCATGACAAACCGGATGGTGCGCAGGCTCATCCCGCGCTCTTCCCGCAGCACCGCGATCTGGCGCAGGCGGTGGATGGCCCGGCTGTCCAGATGGTAGAGATCGCCTTCCTGCACCAGTCCGATGACCTGGGCGCGGGCATACTCCAGGATCATTTCCGGATGCATGTTACAGAGTTCCGCCGCGCGGCTCAGGTCGTGGAAGTCCTCCGTCTCCAAGGCCTGCGGGGCCGGAAGTCCGCGCCCGATGTCCTGTCGGTAGGTGGTCATCTCATCTCGGGTTGAATTTCGAAGCATCCGCCAGCGCCTGCCAGTGACGGCGTTCCTCGTCGCCGGCCTTCGTGGGCATCACGACCTGCACCACCGCGAAGAGATCGCCGAAGGTGCCGGTCTTGCCCTTCGGCAGGCCCTTTCCCGCCAAGCGGAACTCGGTGCCCGGCTCGGTCCCGGCGGGCACCTTGATCTTGGTTTCGCCGTGCGGGGTGCGCACCGGCACCGTGGCCCCGAGCACACATTCCCACGGAGCGAGCCGGAGGTCGTAGTAGAGATCGTGCCCTTCAGCGCGGAAGTAGGGATGGCGCTCCAGCC
>CBFGPU010000856.1:0-1664 GCA_965650715.1 uncultured Haloferula sp.
CCGCGGCGACGATCGTCATGGGACCGGTGGCCGATTCGAGATAGAAGTAGGTCGAGGCCCCGGCATTGATGAAGCGCAGGCGGACCCGCTCACCCGGCTTGCCGGGGAGGAGGATCGAGCGCTTGCCGTTGGCCAGGAAGGCGTCGTAGGCCACGTCCGAGATGTCCATGGCGGGCATGCGGGTGCGCTCGCGTTCCCAGAAGTCCTTCAATGCTCCGGCCTTCGCGGCCCCGGTGAGGCTCTGCATGCTGCCCTTGCGCAGGGCGTACCATTCGCTCCCGCGCATGAGCGTGCGGATCACTTCATAGGGACTCTCGACGGTCCAATCCGAGAGCACGACGACATGATCGCGGGTGGTTTTCACAGGTTCACCGTCCTTTGGTTCGATGACGATGGAGCCGTAGACCCCGCGCTGTTCCTGGAGGCCGGTATGGCTGTGGTACCAGTAGGTGCCGGAGTGCTTGAGCGGGAACTCGAAGGTGTGGGTCGCGCCGGGCTGGATCGGCGGGGTGGTGATGTACGGCACGCCATCCTGAGGATTCGGCAAGAGCACGCCGTGCCAGTGGATGGATGTCTCCTCACCCTTCAGGCGATTATGGACGCGGATGCGCGCGGTATCGCCTTCGCGGAAGCGGATCGTGGGGCCGGGGATGCCGCCGTTGATCGTGAGAGCGCGGATGGCCTTCACGTCAGAGGCGGGGGACCAAGTCTGCTCCGCGATTTCGAGATCATACTCGACCACGCGGGCGCGGAGGGCTGCGCAGGACGCGAGCAGCACAAGGATGGCGAGGAGACGGTTCTTCATGAGCGAAGGACAGGATCGGTGGCGGTTGGCAAGGAGGGTATCCTCATGGGATACAAGGAGCACGAAGATCGATTGAAACGCGAGGGAATCAACCGGCTGTTACTTCTTTTCCAGCTTCTTCAGGTACTTCGCGGGATCCTTGTCGAAATCCTCCCGGCAGTCCTTGCAGCACAGCTTGATCTCCTGGCCTTCGTGCACGAAGACGACCGGCTTGCCCATCTCGCCCAGCTTGTCATCGGAGACGATGCAGGTCTTCAGCGGATAGGGTTTAACATCCGACTTCTCCGCCTGACGGACGGGATCGAGCGGAGCGCGCGCGAATGACGATGGCGAGGCCGCGAAGGCCAACACGGCGAAGGCGGCGGCGGGAACGATGCGGTTGATTTTCATGTTCGAATCGGTGGTTGGTTTAATGACGGACGAAAGTCCGAGCGTTCACCGGGTTGATGTCCGGAGGGCGCCGAAACCCTCGGGGAATGTTCATATTTTCCGGAGGCCGGGTGTTGGTTCAGTCGAGGCCTTTCAATTGTTCCTTCAAGATCTGGCGGGCGCGGTAGATGCGGGTTTCGATGGATTTGGGGCTGCAGCCGCTGATGGAGGCGATCTCGGCATATCCGAGCCCCTCGTGGATGAACAAGGTCATCGCTTCCCGGAGATCCGGCGATAGGTCGAGGAAGGCCTGATGGACGGCGCGGATGCGATCCGCGGATTCCGCCGCCTGTTCCGGGGTTTGGCTCAGATCGGCGACTTCGGGCGAGGCCGGGCCTCCATCCTCCGGGGTGGCATCGAGGGAAACGGTGGGATGGCGACGCTGCCAGCGGGCGTGATTCCTCGCGAGGTTCGCGGCAATGGCGAAGAG
>CBFGPU010000857.1:0-1660 GCA_965650715.1 uncultured Haloferula sp.
CACGCCGTTGACCAGCACCGTGGCGACGGCGGGTTCCACCACCTTGCCGCCCTCGGTCTTCGGCGGGGTGAAAAGGATATCGTAGCTTTGCCACTCCCCTTGCGGGCGGATCGCATTCACCAGCGGGGGGCTCTGGCCGTAGATCGCTCCCGCGGTGCCGTCCGCGTAGGTCGGATTCTCATGGCTCTGCAAAATCTGGACCTCATAGAGCCCCATCAGGAAAATCCCGCTGTTTCCGCCGCCCTGCCCTTTCACCGGGCGTCCCGGCGGGACGCGCCACTCGATGTGGACCTGCACGGGCCCGAATTTATCCTTGGAGATCAGGGTCCCCGGCGCGGCGGTGAAGATCCCGTCCTTCACTGGCCAGGTGGCTGGCTTGCCATCGGTCGTCCAGGCATCCAGCGATTTTCCGTCGAAAAGCACCTTGGCGTCGCCGGGCGGCTTCACGACCACTGCCCCGGCATTGTCCACCACCTTCGGTTGAGGACGGCTGCCATCGTGGACTTTCCACGGCGTCCCGGGAATCTGCGGGGTGCCGGGATCGATCCCCGGACCTTCGGCCGCTTGTCCCAATCCCCCGGCTGCCAGGCAGCCGGCCATCGCCGTCCATCGGAGTGCTCGCATGAGTTCAAGTGGCAAAACGCTACGTTCCGTGCAATCTTTCGCTGTGTCCGTGACATCGGGGTTGCGGAGCCAAAGGGATTGTGAAATTTTTCACAAGCGTCCGCGCCATGAGCAATACCACCCTTCCGCAGGGCCGCAGCGAGCGGTTCCCCTTCGAGCTAGTCAGGCCCCAGTTGGAACGAGTGGAAGCCTCCATCCGGGACCAGGTCCGGGCCTTTGACCCGGCGGTGGAGCCCTATGTCAGCTACGTCTGCAATACCTCGGGCAAACGCATCCGCCCCGCCCTCTCCATCCTCGTCGGCGGCGCCCTCGGCGATGTGGAAGACGGCCACGTGAAACTCGGCGTGATCCTCGAGCTGATCCACATGGCGACGCTCGTTCACGACGACATCATCGACGGCGCGGTCACCCGCCGGATGGTCCCCACCGCGAACGCCAAGTGGGGCGCCGGTCTCTCGGTGCTGCTGGGCGATGCCCTCTTCTCGCACTCGCTGGCCCTCGCCACCGAGTTCAACGACATCGCGATCTGCCGCAAGGTCGGCCTCGCCTCGCGCGAAGTCTGCGAGGGCGAGATCATCCAGACCCAGCGCCGCTTCGATCTGACTCTCACCAAGGCCGACTATTTCCGGATCATCGAGATGAAGACCGGAGCGCTTTTCGCCGCTGCCACCGGCATCGCCGCCGCCATCTCGGGGGCCGATGCGGAGACGGAGGCCAAGCTCTTCGACTACGGCCTGAAGCTCGGCACCGCCTATCAGATCTATGATGACTGCCTCGACCTCGTCGGCAGCGAGGAAACCGTCGGCAAGACGCTCCGCACGGATCTTGAAAAGGGTAAACTGACCCTGCCGATCCTCAACCTTCTCGAAAACTCCAGCGAGTCGCAGCGCTCGAAGCTCAACAAACGCATCATCGAGCAGCAGGCCCTCGATCTCCCGGTCCTCGTCGGCATCGCCGAATACGAAGGCGCGATCGAATCCGCCGTGTATACCGCCCTCGACATGCTCGGCACCTGCCGCGACCACCTCGTCGGACT
>CBFGPU010000858.1:0-1649 GCA_965650715.1 uncultured Haloferula sp.
GATCTCGGCGAAAATGTCGCGCTTCTTGTCGTCCTTCTTGGGAGCGACTTCTTCCTGGGCTGCGGGAGCAGCGGCAGGGGCGGCGGCGGGAGCAGCCGGGGTCGCAGCGGCAGCAGGAGCCGCGGCGGCTTCCGGTGCCGGTGTGTTGGTTTCTTCGTCAGCCATTTCGGGAAAAAGGTTCGGGATTCAGCGCGGCTTACTTCTTCACGCCGACGGTGCGGCGCTTGCCCTTGCGGGTGCGGGCATTGGTGCGGGTGCGCTGGCCGCGGACGGGGAGACCGCGCTTGTGGCGGATGCCGCGGTAGCAGTTGATCGAGGTAAGGCGCTTGAGCTGGGCCTGCTTCTCGCGGCGGAGGTCGCCTTCGATGATGATGCCCTGGCTCTGGATCACGGTGGCGATTTTCACGAGCTGGTCCTCGGTCAGCTGACCGGTGCGGATGTCCGGATCGATGCCGGATTGCTCGAGGATACGGCCTGCGGTGGTCGAACCGATGCCGTACATGTACTGCAACGACGCTTCGATGCGCTTCTCGTTGGGAATTTCGATACCGAAAATACGTGCCATGTGATGCTGTGGTGAGCGGAGAGCCGGAGCCGGCGACGGGTCACGAAAACGTGCCCGGCTACCGGAAGCGGGCGGGCTGTTTAGCAGACGCCCCCCCTCTGGCAAGTGGAAAACCGAAATTTTCCGACGATCTTCATAGCTCTCGGATGCGGATGGCGCGGAACCAGACCTCGTCGCCGTGATCCTGGAGCAAAATCCGCCCCGGGCCGGCTTCCGCAAAGCCGTCGATCTTGGCGAACTTGCTGGCTTTTTTCATCTCCGCCCAGTCGGCGTTCGAAGTGTCGGCCATCAGGACCAGCCGGCCGTTCAGGTAGTGCTCGATCTTGCTGCCCTTCACGATAATTTTCGAGCGGTTCCAGTCGCCCGGGGGGAAAAGTCTCTTGTCCCTGGCGGCGGGAACCACCTCGTAGAGGGAGCCGCTCGAGGTGTCCGCGACCTTGCCGTTCGGGTGACCGGCGTCGTCCAGCACCTGGTATTCGGCGCCGATCCAGCCGGCGGGAGTCTTGCGGAGGCGGTATTTCACGCCGCTGTTGCCGCCTTTCGAGATCTTCCACTCGAACTCCAGTTCGAAATCCACGTATTCCTTCTCGGAAATCAGGTCCCCTCCCCCTTCCGCGCGGTGGATCACCCCGCCATCAACCTTCCAGCCTTTCCCCGGCGGTCCGCCGTTCGGCGAGGTCCAGCCGCTCAGGTCCTTGCCGTTGAAAAGGGAGACGGCCGTCCCCGGCTCCGCCGGTGCGGAGCCGCCCAAAACCATCGCCAGTGCCAATGCCTTTGTCATGACTGGCAGACTGACTGCTCACGGGCCCTCGGCAAGCCGCATTCCCTTCATCCGCCTCGACAAAACGGAGCCCCTCTCTAGGTTCGTTGAAATTCCGCAAACCGCTTCATTTCATGGAAGAAACCATCCCCGCCCCCACGACTCACACGGACCACCAGTTGCCCCCCGATGACGTGGCGGCGATCGACCAACTCGGGAAAACCTACGCGGCGCTTCGGGCGGAACTCGGAAAAGCAATCATCGGGCAGGAACGGGTGATCGAGCAGCTTGCCATCTGCCTTTTCGCCCGCGGTCATGCCCTGC
>CBFGPU010000859.1:0-1645 GCA_965650715.1 uncultured Haloferula sp.
CTTCGGCGCATTGCCGCCGTGCTGGCTGCGGTAGTAGTTCGTGGTGCGGGCGATTTCCGCGGGAAGCTGGCCGAGCGCGTTGCGGATGGTCGAGGCGAGGGCCGCCGTCGTCTCATCGAGCTGCTCGGTATGACCGCCGCCGAGCGCTACCAGACCGCTCTGGGTCTTGTGGGCTTCGGCTTCGGCGAAAGGCACGCCGTATTCCTTGGAGATCGCGGAAGTGATCGAGACACCGCCGCGGTTCACGCTGCGGGTGAAGAAGCGCTTGCCCTCGATGTAAAGCAGGTCGGTCGCCTTCGCGCCGATGTCGATCAGCAGCACCGGCTCGGTCACATTCGGATAAGCCGCGCGGAAGGCATTGTAGAGAGCCATCGGTGCGACATCCACCTCGGCGGTGCTCATGCCGGTGGAGGTCACCGACTCGTTGAGTTCGTCGAGCGACTCGGCCTTGATCGCGACGATCACGACTTCCTTCTCACCCGAGCTTTCGAGGATCTCGTAGTCCCATGCGACCTCTTCCAGCGGGAAGGGCACGTGCTGCTGGGCCTCGAAGGTGACGAGTTGCTCGATGTCGTCGTCGCCGAGCGGCGGCAGCTTCACGAAGCGGGTGAAGACGGACTGGCCGGAGACGGCGTAGCGGACCTTGCCCTTGGCCTTCAGCTTCTGGCTGAGTTGGCCGATGGCATAGGCGATCTGGGCCGGGCGCGAAGGCTCGGTGGCCGGATCAGCCAGCACGGTTTCACTGTCGTAGGCCTTGAGGACGAGGCTGCTGCCGGACTTCGATGGCTCGAATACGGCCATGCTGACCCGCTGGGAGCCGATGTTTAACGCGATTGAGGACTGGTTGTCAGCCATGACGGGCTTTGTAAAAAGAGAGGATTTCGGGACCGGACACCGGGAATGAGAAAGGGCCGATCAGCGCTCCTTCTGGATCTCCGCATAGCGGTCGTACCAGAACGTCTGGAAGGGCGTCTCGTTCTTGTTCAGAAGCGGGAACTTGTCGCTCTGGTCGGAGAGGTTCGGGGAGGTCCACCAGCCTTCCTTCTGCTTGAAGGTGGCTTGGCCGACCTTCTCGCCGTCCACGAGGATCTCCACGCCGACGGCTTCCAGATCCGACTTGCCGCCCTTGTCCTTGCCGGTGAGGCGCTTCAGCGTGCTGGGGGACATATAGACGGAGGAGAAGACTTCCTCGTTCACCGGAATGTTGATGTGCTCGATGGTCTTCGCGAGCTTGATGAAGTTCTTGCCATCGGGATTCTTCATCGCGACGTACCACTTCACGGTGACGGCGTTGACGAACCCGATCTTCTTTTGCTCGGCCGTGCCGGGCAACTTGAAACCGACCTCCACTTCGAGCCAATCCTTGGGTTTGAAGGATTTGTCCTTGCCGGCACCCTTGATATCGGGGGACGGGAGATCGTCGAAGGTGGGGTTGCCCACATCGGCCTTGGCCTGCGCGAGAGCGGCGGACGGAAGGAGCGCGAAAGCAGCTGCGGAGGCGGCGACGGCGGCGAGCGCCGACCTACGGATGGTAGCGAAACGTTGTTTCATGTGGGCTTTTGGTTTTTGGAGAACTAGGGAATGCTTCCGGGGATTGACCAGAGAAATCCTCGTAATTCAGGAGAAAAATCCTTCAGGTATATAC
>CBFGPU010000860.1:0-1642 GCA_965650715.1 uncultured Haloferula sp.
GCTTCATACTCGACGCGATTCTTAGCAAGGAACCGCAGCGAGCGGAAGATGCACTGCGAGAGCACCTGGAGAACGCGCGAGTTCGCGTGCTCGCGTCGATCGAGGGTCGCGCTCGGCGCAGTCAGGAACCGGCGCTGTAGCGCAAGGCCGCGACCTGACCGGCATGCCGTAACCAGTGCTCCGCGTTTGCCATGGCCTCTCCCGGTGACCCCGCTAGATCCGTCAAGGAAACAGCGGTGCCGTATGCAGGTGTCGCTGTCACCCGGCCGCCGATGACACAAGCCCCCAAGCCGACTCTTCTGGCTTCTTCGAGCACCAGGCTTGGAGCTTTGCCCTGTGCGGATTGACCGTCGAAACTGCCCTCACCGGTTACCACGAAGTCCGAGCTCTCAACTTCGCCGCGGAGTCCCACTAGTCTTGCGACCTCCGCGGCCCCCGGAACGATTCGGGCGCCCCATACCAACAATCCGAACCCGGCCCCGCCCGCCGCGCCTGCGCCGGGGGTCGTGGGATCGATGGGAACGAGGCTTGCCCATCGGGCCAGGGCGCGTTCGATCTCGACGACTTGTTGGGTGGTCGCTCCCTTCTGTGGACTGAACACCTCTGCGGCACCGAGCGGACCCAAGAGAGGAGAGCTGACATCGGCAAGCACTGTCGCCCCAGCGGATGGCAAAGAGGCGATGCCGCGAAGGTCGAGCGCTGCGGCGGAAGCGAGCCCGCGTGCGCCGCGAGGCACCGAGTCGCCGGCCGCGTTGAGGACGCTGGCGCCGAGTGCCTGCAAGAGTCCCGCGCCGCCGTCGCTCGAGGCGCTGCCACCGATCGTGAGAACCAGCTCTTCAACCCCGTCGGCCAGAGCCGCGCGAATCGCCTGGCCGAACCCGAACGTGCTCGCGTCGAGCGGTCGGAGCATCTCTTGAGACGGGACGTGTTCGATTCCGCTCGTGGTGGCCAACTCGACGACCCCGACCGAGTGAGCGTGATCGCGCGATGGAAGGCGCAACCAAGACGTTTCGACCGGAGACCCCAATGGCCCGTCGACGGTGAGCTCCATCCGCTTGGCGCCCGGAACCACGGCTTCGAAGCACTCCAGCGTGCCTTCCCCGCCGTCCGACATGGGGAGGCAGACAAGTTCGTCATGCGGGCGGGCCCTGGACCATCCTTCGGCCATTGCCGCGGCCGCCGCCGAGGCCCGGATCGAACCCTTGAAGCTGTCTGGTGCGAAGACGACCCGTGCAACTCGGGGACCGGAGATCTTCATCGCGGAGCGTATCCGGACCGCTTGTCGACGACGTTGTGCAGCGGCCGTCCGTTGAGGTAGCTCGTCACGTTCTTGAGAAAGATCTCGAACCCTCTGCGGGCAGTCGAAGCAGTCGTAGCGGCGTTGTGCGGCGTGATGATCACATTGGGCTCACTCCACCAAGCTGAGTCGGCTGGAATCGGCTCGACCGCGTGCGCATCCAAGCCAGCTGCCGCGATCTGACCGCTTCGGAGGGCCTCCCGCAGTGCGGACTCGTCGACGATCTCGCCCCTGGAGATGTTGATGAGGGATGCAGTGGGTTTCATGACCTCGAACACGCGCCGCCCGATAAGGCCCCTGGTTGATTCAGTCAAGGGCGCGGCCACGACGAGGTAGTCGCATCCG
>CBFGPU010000861.1:0-1640 GCA_965650715.1 uncultured Haloferula sp.
TTGGATGTCGAACATCGTCACTACGGTTCTATGCGCTTCTGACAGGCTGAGCATCGCTTCGTTCAATCTTTTCTGAAGCTCGTGGAGTTTGCTCTGCTTCTCCGGATTGGCCATGTGGCTCGAGTCCACCAGCGCCGGATCCATCTGCACCGCGGAATCCATCTCGTTCAGGCTCATGCCACCTCCCCGGCGCTTGCGCTTCTTCAGGAAGTTCAGCGTCATGTTCACCGCGATCTGATAGATCCAGGTGTAGAAGCTCGAGTGGCCGCGGAACTTCGGCAGCGAATGATAGGCCTTCGCGAAGATGTCCTGGAGGAGATCGTAGGTGTCCTCCTTGTGGGAGGTCATGTTGTAAACAAGGCCGTACAGCTTTTCGCCGTACTTGAGGATCAGGGCGTCGAACGCGCGCGTGTCGCCGGTACGGGCGCGCGCGACGAGGTCTTCGTCCGGATCCGGCTGGAGGGGATCATCCGGCATCGTCGGGGGTGGTCGGGGGGGTAGGGGTGAACGGCGGCAAGGCTACACGGTTGTGAACAAGTGTAAAGAAAGGCGTTAGGGAGGGGGCAAATCACCGATCACCGTTCCCCGGGCGTTTCTCCGGCCCCCTCCGGGTGGCGGCACTTCGCTTGATGGTTGGAGGATTGGTGATTGATGATTTCCCTTCCTTGACGCCTCCCCCCGCCCCGGGCATCTCATTCGCCGTGATCCGAGCGTTCCTGCCCGCCGTAGTGATTTGCCTGGCCAGCCTGCCTGCCGTCGCGCAGGTGGCGGTGCCGCCCGAGGTGGAGCAATCCGCAGCATCCGCCGTGAACGAACTCGGCCAGCAGGTCGTGCTCGGGAACCATAAGATCGCCATCGACCGGATGTACCCGGGTTGGAAAGACCGCTTGGCGGCGCAAGTCCCCGGCGGCATGAAGGCGCTTGAGAAAACCATGGCCGGCGTCGGCCAGCAGATGGCCGCCCAGGGGATCTCGATCATCGCCTTCCGCGTGGAGGGCAAGCCCACCGCCTTCGAAGTGGAGTCGGGCAAGGAGGAGGTCGTGGAGAACGGCCAGAAGGTCGAGAAGATGATCTTCAAGAAGTGGATGCTGCTGGTCCCCACCGTCACGGAGATCCGCATCATGCCTCCCGCCAAGCCGGGCGAGCCGGCGCCGAAGTCCTCCGTCTGGGTCAACCGCAGCTTCCAGGTGGCGATTTCCGACAAGGGCAAGAACGACTGGACCTTCATCGACGGCAGCAAGCTCCGCGTCTCCGAGCTGCGCCGCCTCTTCTTCAACCTCCCGGAAAACCTCGCCTTCCCGGAGATCAAAGCCGAAGAGAAGAAAGTCAAATGAGCAACGGAGCGGCGCGAAAGGCAACCATGGGCAAGAAAACGAAAAAGCTGCAGGAGGAAGCCGCTCTCTTCAAGAAGCTCAAGCAGCTCTGGCAACGCGGCCAGAGCGATCTCTGCGAGGTCCGCGGCTCGAAGATCCACGGCCGCGGCGTCTATGCCACGCAGGATATTCCGGCGGGCACCAAGATCATCGAGTACGTCGGCGAGGTCATCGACAAGGAGGAGAGCGAACGCCGTGCGTGGGCCCAGCACGCCCATTCGCAGGAAACCGGCGACGCCGCCGTTTACATCTTCACCCTCACCAGCA
>CBFGPU010000862.1:0-1637 GCA_965650715.1 uncultured Haloferula sp.
GTACCACTACCGTCCCTTCGCGCTCGTTCGCGGTTCATTCCTATCTTTCCCCCGCGCACCCCTTCAATGTTGGACGTTCAATGTTCGATATTCGCCTTTCCCCCAAACCCCAAACCGCATCTCCCCCCGAACCCCGAAAACCCTCCCGCCTGTCACCCAAACAAGTGACACGCCCGCAAACAAAACCCGCGTCCCCGCTTTTTCGCTAGATATTCCGCGGCTCCTGCGTTCCCCATAGGGAAACCCGTCCTTTCATGTCCCTCCTCTCCGACCCCGGACCCCGGTGGCCGCGGCATCTCCTGTCATGCCTGCTTGCCGTCCTCTGCGGCCTCACCGCACCCGTCCTCGCGCAGGATTTCGATCCCGCCGATTACGGCACCGTGACCCTTCACCTCAAGGCCGACGCTCTCTCCCAGGCAAACAACACCCCCGTCACCGCGTGGGGCCCGCTCACCGCCGGCGGTGCCCAAGCCCCCACCTACCTCGCCTCCGACTCCCGTTTCAATGACCGGCCCGTCGTCCGCTTCGATGGCGGCAGCGACGTGATGAAACAACCGGCCGCGAACCTCCAGGCGCGCACCATCTTCATCGTCGCCGCCATCGACAGCACCGCCGGCAATCTCGCCGGCCTCGTCTCGAATGGTCTCGACGGCTTCAACATCCGCCGCCACGGCACCACCAGTTTCTACCGCTCGCCCGGCAACGGGATGGACAACAACGACTTCGTCGGCAATGGCAGCCCCACCGGCTTGCTGTGGGTGAATGAAGTCGCCAGCGGTGCTTACGTCGCGGATACCCCGCACCTCGTCCGTGCCGTCGCGGGCGGCATGAAGACCTACACCGATCTCTGGATCGGCAGCCCCAGCCAATCGCTCGGCCGCTACTTCGGCGGCAGCATCGCGGAGATCATCGTCTTCTCCACCGTCCTCGATAGCACGGGCCTCGAACGCGTCGGCTGGTACCTCCAGGAGAAGTACGATCTCCCCACGGCTTTCCCCGCGCCGTATCCCACCGTCAGCCTCAGCGCCACCGCCGGCACCATCACGGACCACGAGGGCGTGCTCTCCACCGCAGGCGCACCGGTCACGCTCGCCTGGAGCGCCGCCGATGCCACCAGCCTCTCGATCGATCACGGCGTCCAAGCCCCCACCGCCCAGCCCGCCGGCAGCGCCGTCGTCACGCCATCGGTCACCACCACCTACACGCTCACCGCGGTGAATGCCGCGGGCAGCGCGAATGCCTCCGTCACCGTGCACATCGGCACCGCGCCCCAGCCGGTCGTGCTGAACGAATTCCTCGCCAGCAATGCCGGCGGCCTGCGCGATGAGGATGGGGAGAGCCCCGACTGGATCGAGATCCGCAATCCGAACCCCTTCGCCATCGACCTCGGCGGCTACCGCTTGCAGGACTCCGCGAATGCCTGGGACTTCCCCGCAGCCTCCATCATCCCGGCCTCGGGCTACCGCATCGTCTTCGCTTCCTCCAAGAACCGCACCGACCCCGCGGCGAACCTCCACACGAATTTCGGCCTCAGCGCGGAGGGCGAATACCTCGCGCTCAAAACCTCCGCGGGCACCATTGTCACCGAGTTCAGTCCCGCCTTTCCTCCGCAACGGCAGAATGTCTCCGGCGGACTG
>CBFGPU010000863.1:0-1623 GCA_965650715.1 uncultured Haloferula sp.
CAAGGAACTCGACATCCTGAAGTGGAAGCCGCGGAAAAAATACGACGTGGTCCTCGCCAACATTTTCTCCACCGTGCTGATCCAAGCATTTCCCGTCATCGTAAAAACGCTCAAGCCGGGAGGCGATATCGTCCTTTCCGGCATCCTCGCCGATCAGGCTTGGGACGTTTTCACGGCGGCCGCCAGCCACGGCCTGGGCTTCCCGGAAGTGGTCAGGAAAGGCAAGTGGGTCACCGCCCGCGGCGGCTGGATGAACGATCTGACGGCTTGAAGCCGTCCATCATCAGTCATTGGTCATGAGGCATCGGGAAACGTCCGCACGGGCATCCCGGGCTTTTGGCGCCAATGCCCAATGACTTGTGGCCATTGACCCCCACCATTTCACTTGCGCCGGGCCCGCCCGCCCGTCAGAAAAGCCCCCCGCTCCACCGGGGGGCTGCGCGACATCACCGTTGCTCCGCCCGCGGAGGGACGTGAACCACCATCCCGCGCGCCACCATGGACAGCATTTCATCCCGAATCCTAGAGGTCTCCCCTTCGCTCACCCTCGCGGTCACCAATCAGGCCAAGGCCATGCTCGCCAAGGGCGAAGAGGTCTACGGCCTCGCCGGCGGCGAACCGGAAGTGGATACCCCGGAGCACATCAAGGCCGCCGCGATCGTGGCGATGCAGCAGGGAAAGACCAAGTACACTCCCTCCGGCGGTATCCCCGAGCTGCGCGACGCCCTCGCCGCCAAGCTCATCGCCGACAACAATCTCGCTTACGACGCGAAGCAGATCTGCGTGACCGCCGGTGCCAAGATGGCCTGTTTCAATGCCATCCTCGCGGTGGTGGAAGAAGGCGATGAAGTGATCATCCCGACCCCCTACTGGGTCAGCTACCCGGAGATGGTGAAGATCGCCGGCGGCAAGCCCGTCCTGGTCGAAACCAAGGAGTCCAACGGCTGGAAGATGACCGCCGAGCAATTCGAGGCCGCCATGACCCCGGCGACCAAGATGGTGATCCTCAACTCGCCCTCGAACCCGACCGGGGCGATCTACACCGAGGAAGAACTCCGCGAGATCGGCGAGGTCGCCCTGTCCGAGGACATCGTGATCCTCTCCGACGAGATCTACGAGAAGCTGGTCTACGGCGAGAACAAGCACGTCTCGATCGCCTCGCTCAGCCAGGAACTCTACGACCTGACCATCACCGTCAACGGCTTCTCCAAGGCCTACTCGATGACCGGCTGGCGTCTCGGCTACACCGCCGCGCCGAAGCCCCTGGCCGACGCGATCGACAAGATCCAGAACCACACGGTTTCGAACGCCACCACCTTCGCCCAGTACGGTGCCCTCGCCGCCCTGCAAGGTGACCAGACCTTCATCAGCGACCTGCGCGACGAATATGACGTGAAGCGCCAGTTCGTCCTCGCCCGCCTCCGCGGCATCAACAACATCCGCGTGGTCGAGCCGAAGGGTGCCTTCTACTTCTTCGTCTACACCGGCCAGCTCGGCCTGAAGTCGATGAACCTCACCGACAAGCTCCTCAGCCGTTACAAGGTTGCCGCCGTTCCCGGCATCGCCTTTGGCTACGACGAGGGCATCCGCCTCAGCTACTGCACCACGCTGGACGTGCTCAAC
>CBFGPU010000864.1:0-1622 GCA_965650715.1 uncultured Haloferula sp.
GATGAACTGCGCGTCGCCAGAAATCAGCGCTACTCCGCCAAATAACTCGCCAGCTTTTCCCGCAGGGTGGTCCTCGCGCGGAAGAGGAGGCTTTTCACCGAGGATACCGAGGTCTTCAGCACGGTGGCGATCTCCTCGTAGGGAAGCGCCTCGTAGCTGTAGAGAATGACGGCGATGCGCTGGGCCTCGGGAAGGGTTGCGATGGCGCGGTCGATCTGCTGGTGCATTTCCAGCTTCATCGTTTCCTCTTCGGGCCCGAGACGGGATTCTGAGGCCATCTGGAAGCCGCTCTCCTCCTCGCGCTCGTCGGTAGAGACTTCCTTGCGGCGGGTGCGGCGGCGGGACTCGTTGAAGACGAGATTCCGCGTGATGGTGAAAAGGTAGGTGGTGAACTTCGCCTCGGGCCGCCAGCGCTTCGCGTGCTTCCAGATGCGGAGGAAGGCGAGTTGGGCGATGTCCTCGGCCTCGGTCGGGTCGCCCAGCATGCGGGCCACCGTGCCGACCACGGCGTTCTGGTGGCGCTCGACGAGTTCGCGGAAGGCGCGCTCGTCTCCCTCTGCGATGCGGTGCATCAGCGCCACATCAATGTCATCCCCGTCCACGCTTTGGGTCGCTGGAATCGGGCGTGGCGATGGCATGCGGAAATTCGGGAAGGTCAGTGCGGCTTCCATTCTCACCGTGGCGAACCGCGGGACGAGTCAGAAGTTGCGGGGCACCCGGATTCCGGATGCCGTGTCCTCCAAATGGACGCGGCGGGGGTTAGTGGCATTCAAACCAATTGCAGCAGTTCGTTTGAACGCCGGTCAACCTCGGCGAAGCGTGCGGCCTTCTCGGGTTTCTTGAGATCCTCGTCCCAAGTCGGGATCATTTCCTTCATCCGTGCCTTGCCCTCCGGCGTATCGAGAAGGCGGCCGAAGCACTTCTTGATAACCTCCATGACGATATTGACCGACACGGACGCCCCCGGCGAGGCGCCGAGGAGTGCGGAGATGCTGTGATCCTCGTTGGTGATGACCTCCGTGCCGTAGTGGACGATGCCAGCTTCGCCGTCGGTCTTCTTGATCGCTTGGACGCGGATACCGGCGTCGATGAGTTTCCAATCCTCGGCCTTCGCGCCGGGGTAGAAGACATGGAGGACCTCCATGCGGTCCTGCATGCTCTGGGTGCCCTGTTGGACCAGATAGCGGACGAGCGGCATGTTGCTGAGGCCGATCTTGATCAGAGTGGCAAGGTTGTCCGGCTTCACCGAGAGCGGCAGATCGAGATAGCTGCCTTTCTTGTGGAGGAACTTCGTGGTCCAGGCGGCGAAGGGGCCGAAGAGCAGGGTCTTCTTGCCATCGAGATAGCGGGTATCGAGGTGCGGGACGGCCATGGTGGGGGCCGAGTCGAGCGGCTGGCCGTAAACCTTCGCCTCGTGGCGGGCGACGATTTCGGGGTTGTCGCAAACGAGCCACTGGCCGCCGATGGGGAAGCCGCCGAGGCCCTTGGCTTCGGGGATCCCCGCCTTCTGGAGCAGCGTCAGGCTGCCACCCCCGGCCCCGACGAAGACGAACTTGGCGTTGTTGTGATGACTCTCGCCGGTGGCGAGGTTCTTCACGGTGATTTCCCAGCCGAGGCCGGTC
>CBFGPU010000865.1:0-1621 GCA_965650715.1 uncultured Haloferula sp.
AGGGTGCCGGCGAGCCCGAGGACCGAAGCGACGAGGTTGATGCCATCGGTGGTGCCGGAGGTGAAGATCACCTCGGCGGCTTCGGCGGCGTTCAGGTGGCGGGCGACCGTTTCGCGGGCGGCCTCGTGGGCGGCGGTGGCGGCGCGGGCGAGGTGATGGGTGCCGCGGTGGATGTTCGCGTTGATCTCCTCGTAATAGCGGCGGGAGGCTTCCAGCACGGCGCGCGGCTTCTGGGAGGTCGCCGCATTATCAAGGTAAACGAGCGGGCGGCCGTTGACCGATTGACCGAGAATCGGGAACTCGGCGCGGATGGCGGAAGAATCAAAGGCCATGTGCAGGCAAGGGAAGCGAGGGAACGGGAGGATGCACGCGAAATGTCCGCGGACCTCAGGACTGCGGGGGAAGGTGCTCGGAGCAGTACTCCTTGCCATCCGGCAGAACGAAGAACTCGAGATCGGCGGGGTCGTGCTCGGTGCGGCGGCAGACCTCGCAGACGTGGAAAGGCTCGGCGGCGGAGCCTTTCGCGATGGTGAACTGGCGGCGGCGGCCGGCGGCCTTCACGAGGGTTTTCCGGCTCCGGACCACGCCCGGTAGCACCCAGAGCAGATACGGGATCATGCCCGGGCCGACGATAAGCAAGGAGAACGGGTGCAAGAATGCATTCACCAGCAGCAGCACGCCCGAGATCCACGCCAGGATCCGCACTTCCACGGGGATCAGGAAAAACAGGCTGAGCTCCACCTTGGGGAAATGCGTCGCGAAGGCGAAGAACACGGAGCTGTAGAGCATCAGGCCGGCGGACACCGGGCTGTAGTAGTGGGGTAGATCGAACACGAACTGAGCTACCGCGAGGCAAATCCAGCCGGTGAGGATATACAGGGTGGTGCGGGTGCTGCCCCAGACGCTCTCCAGCGAATCGCTGATCATGAACGACAGCATCACCCCGATGATCACGAAGAGCGCGCCGGGAGCGGAAAAGCCTTGGGACGCCGTGGGTGTTAGGACGAAAGTGAAGATCCGCCACACCTCGCCGTCGAGGATCGCCCCCTTGTCGAAGGCCAGCTTGTGAACGATCGCCGGTTCGGCCCACTTGCAGGCGTAGGCGATGGCACCAAGGAACGCCAGCACCTTGAAAAGGCCTTGGAAATGGAGCCAGTCCATCTTGCGTTCGAGATTCTCCAGCCAGCGCACGGGGCGAGAAAAGCCGGAGCGGCTGCGGCTGACAAGGCCCAAGGGAGCATCGGAGGTTGCTCCGCAACGTGGGAGGGATAGGTTCCCGGCGATCCCGCATGAGCGAACTTCCGGCCTCCGTCCCCGCGATCGACGCCGGATTGGAAAAAACCCGCCGCTACCTGCCCTGGGTGGTGGCGGTGGCGCTGTTCATGCAGCAGCTCGACGGGACGATCGTGAACACGGCGGTGCCGACGATGGCGCTTTCGCTGGGGGTGGCCTCGCTGGCACTGAAGTCGGTGCTGACCAGCTACACCATCGCGATCGCAGTGCTCATTCCCCTCAGCGGCTGGCTGGCGGACCGTTTCGGGACAAAGCGGGTTTTCGCCTTCGCGGTGGCGATTTTCACCCTCGGCTCGCTGGCCTGCGGGATTTCCCTGAATCTGCCGAT
>CBFGPU010000866.1:0-1621 GCA_965650715.1 uncultured Haloferula sp.
CCCTTATAAAAAAAATCAAGTATGTTTTACTTTCATGCAAATGGCTTTTTCCGCAACTGGTGACTTTTTCGCGTAGGTAAGCCGGGAACCGGAAGGTTTCGAGGGCGAGCGATGAGTTCAATGTATTGGACTTAAGAAAGTTATGACATTTGTTCGCCGGGCGGCCTGGCGGAGGTGAGCGCTGGCGATGTCCGAAAAATTACGTTTTAAATTGATTGTGGAACGCGCGAAATGATTAATTAACCTTAACATTCAACGTATCCTTGAAGAGTCCCGGCCGTTCTCGGAGTGGCGTTGCGAGGTAGCTATTTTTAGAGAAAAGCCCCTTGGTAGCCTTGGGCTTAAGAGGGGCTAGCCCTCCGCCAGCGACCTGGCGTATTGCAGCGTGTCGATCTCTTCCGGGGTCTTGTCCCGGCGGATGGCGTGGATGCGCGGGAAGCGCAGGGCGAGGCCGGAATCGTGGCGCTTGGAAGCTTGGATCGAGTCGAAGGCGATCTCCAGCACGATGTTCGGCTCGACGAGATGCTTGCGCCGCTCGGTGGAAAGCGTGTGGCGCTTGAAGTGCTCGGTGAGTTCCTCGATCTCGGCATCGGTGAGGCCGGAGTAGGCCTTGCCGATGACCCGGAGCTGGCCGCTGAACTGGTCGCGCACGGCGAAGGTGTAGTCGGAGAGCACTTCCGAGCGCTTGCCGTGGCCCTGCTCGGCGGCGACGACGACGCAGTCGAGGGTGCTGGAGGTCTTCAGCTTCAGCCAGCCCTTGCCGCGTCGTCCCGGGGAGTAGGGGCTGGCGGGATCCTTGGCGATGAGGCCCTCGTGGCCATCCGCACGGGCCTGCTTGAATGCGGCCTGGACCGCATCGGCGTTGGGCTCGGAGTGGAAGAGCTGGATGGGAGCGATTGCCGATTGGGGATGGCCGATGGCCGATTGGTCGAGAAGGGCGCGGCGCTGGTGGAGGGGCTGCTTGAGGATGTCCGCGCCATCGTGCCAGAGGATGTCGAAAGCGATGAAGCGGACGGGCGGGAGGGAAGACGAACCTTGGAGGTCGAACTCCGGACCCGGAACCTGGAATGAACTGAAGAGGTCCGCTTGGGCGGTGGAGATCCGGCCGAGGCGGGTCTGGAGATCGTGGAAGGTGAGGCGGCGGCCTTCGGCATGGGCGATGATCTCGCCGTCGAGGATGAAGTCGCCGGGCAGCGCGAGGGCGGCGTGGAGGAGTTCGGGGAACTCGGCATCCAGCGGGCGCAGGTCGCGGGAGAAGAGCGCGGCGCGCTCGCCCTGCTTGTGGAGCTGGGCGCGGATGCCGTCGTACTTCGGCTCGAGCCAGATGCCGGCGGGAGGAGCGGGAGTGCTGACATAGTCCACCAGGGCCGCAGCATCGGGCATGGGGGAAGCGAGCATCACCTTGACCGGCACGAAGGGGCGCAGCGCGGCTTCTGCAAGGCGCTGGTGTTTCGCCATGCGGGCGGTCTCGCCGAGGTCGCCGGTGAGCATGTGGGCATGGCGCACGGCGGCGGGCTCAGCCCCGAAGGCCGCGGCCACGGCATCTTCCACCAGACCCTCCTTGAGGCCGATGCGGAGATCGCCGGTGAGCAGCTTCACCAGGGTCTCGCCTTCCGCCGGA
>CBFGPU010000867.1:0-1614 GCA_965650715.1 uncultured Haloferula sp.
CTTCTCGCCGTGGATGGGCCCACGCACCAGCGGCACCGATTATTGGACGAACGACGTCAACCTCCGCCCGCTGATCCAGGAATTCTCCAAAGTGCTGATGGCCGGGCAAATGAGCACCGCCATGGAGGACGAGATCTACAACTTCGTCTCCAACACCGCGAACATGTCCTACACCCCCTCCGACCCCACGGAAACCCAGCGCCGCAACCGCGTCCGTGCCATCCTTCACCTCATCGCCGTGTCCCCCGATTTCGCGATCCAACGCTGAACTCCGCACCCACGCCACGCCATGTCCACCATCGATCAGGATCGCGCCAAGTTCCTCCGCACCCGCCGCAGCTTCCTCCGCGACTTCGGTACCGCCGCGCTGGGTTCGCTCGCCGTGTCCAGCACGCTGCGCGATTTCCGCCTCATCAACTCGGCCCTCGCCCAAGGCAACGGCCCCTTCGCCTTCCCGGACTACAAGGCCCTCGTCTGCGTCTTCCTCTCCGGCGGCAACGACAGCAACAACCTCGTGATCCCCCGCGGCGCCGCGCACGCGAACTACGCGGCGATCCGCCAGAACCTCACCATCCCGGAGTCCTCGCTGCTGCCGATCAATCCCGTCGATGGCGATGGCAACGATTACGGCCTCCATCCGTCCTGCACCGGCATTGCCGACCTCTTCGAAGACGGCAAGGCGGCCTTCCTCTTCAACGTCGGTCCCCTGCTCTTCCCGACCACGCGGCTGCAGTACCAGAAGAAACTCGTCGCCCTTCCGCCACAGCTCTTCTCCCATTCCGACCAGGTGATGCACTGGCAGACCTCGCTGCCCGACCAACCGCCGCGCACCGGCTGGGGCGGCCGCATCGCGGACCTGCTCCACCCGTATCAGGATGCGCTGATCAACGATCCCGTGGACCGGGCGAAGATCGCCCTCTGCACCAGCATCGCCGGTGCGAACACCTTCGAGGTCGGTGCCAGCATCCAGCAGTATCACGTCTCCACCAGCGGGGCGGTGGTGATGTCGGGCACCGGCGGGGTGGCCGGATCCGCCACCAAGAATCGCGAGAACGCCATCCGCAATATCGCCAAGCTGCCCCAAGGCAATCTCCAGTCGGGCGCCTACGGCAGCATCATCGACGACGCGATCGGGACGGGTGTCCTACTCAACGAAGCGATCGCCCCTACAAGCGCCACGGTCTGGAACACGCCGTTCCCCTCCGGCAGCTTCGGCGACCAGATGAAGATGGTTGCCCGGATCATCGCGGCGCGGGATTCCCTGAAGATCAAGCGGCAGATCTTCTTCGTTTCCTTCGGCAGCTACGACACCCACACCTCGCAGGTCGGAACCGGCGACGATCCCTTCACCGGAACCCACGCCAACCTCCTGTCACAGCTCAGCAACGGCGTCGCGGCCTTCCACGCCGCACTCGGACAACTCGGCGGCACCGCTCTCCAGGACAGCGTCGTGGGCTTCACCGCCTCGGACTTCGGCCGCACCATGCCGACCAATGGCCAGGGCAGCGACCATGGATGGGGCAGCCACCACCTCATCTTCGGCGGCTCGGGACATCCCGCCAGCGGCGCGGTCCGCGGCAAGCGCACCTACGGCACCTTCCCGGTTCTTCAGGT
>CBFGPU010000868.1:0-1610 GCA_965650715.1 uncultured Haloferula sp.
CCTCCCTTCTCCCCTCACACTTCATTAGTCATTCGGAAATTCCCGATTCGTCATTCCCCTCCTCGCCCCCTACACCTTATCGAAGACTCCGTTCGAATCCCCGATCCGCTGTGCCTTCACCCCCATCCGGTCCAGCAGCGACAGGTAGAGGTTCGTCATCGGCGTCCCCTTCGGCGCCTCGATCACCCGGCCCGGCTTCAGCGTCCCGTTGCCCTTGCCCGCCAGTAGCACCGGCAGGTCGTCGTGGTTGTGCCGGTTCCCGTCCGCGATCCCCCCGCCATACACGATCATCGAGTGGTCCAGCAGCGAACCCTCGCCGTCCGGCGTGTCGCGCATCTTCTTCAGGAAGTAGGCCAGCTGCTCCACATAGAAGCGGTCGATCTTCCCGATGTTCTCCAGCGTCTGCGGATTGCTCCGGTGATGCGAAAGCTCGTGGTGCGCCGAGTGGACCTCGATCTCCGGGAAGGTCCGGTTCGAGCCGTCGTGCGCCAACAGGAAGGTCGAGACCCGCGTCGTGTCCGTCTGGAAGGCCAGGTGCATCAAATCGAACATCATCCGCATGTGCTCGCCGTAGCCTTCCGGCACACCGTTCGGACGCTTGTGCTCCGGCACCTCCTTGCGGAATTTTTCCGCCCTCTCGATCCGCTGCTCCACGTCGCGCACCGCCGTCAGGTACTCCTCCATCTTGCCCTTGTCCGTGGACCCGAGCCGCTGCTGCAGGCGCTTCGCATCGGTCATCACGAAATCCAGGATGCTCTTCCGGTAGGCACGGCGACGCGCGTCCTCCTTCTCGTTGCCCGAGCCGAACATCTTCTCGAAGACCAGCCGCGGATCGCGCTCGGCCGGGGCCGGGGTCGTCTCGTTGATCCACGCGAGATTGAATTGATACGCACAGGAGTAGCCCGAATCGCAATTCCCCGAACTCCGCGCCGGATCGGTCGAAAGCTCCAGCGAGGCCAGCCGCGTGTGGCGTCCCGCCTGGCGCGCGGCGATCTGGTCCACCGATTCGCCCAGCGCGATGTCCGCGCCCGCCGTCTTCCGCGCCTGGCAGCCGGTCAGGAAGGTCGCGTTCGCCCGGGCATGATCGCCCGCGCCGTCGCCGTTCGCCTCCGCCTTTTCATGGTCGAAGCCCCGCAGGACGGAGAAGTGCTCGCGCAACTCCGCCAAGGGTTCCAGCGTCTTCGACATCGTGTAGCCCGCGCCGCTCCCTTGGGGACGCCACAGGTCGAGGTTCACCCCGTTCGGGATGTAGATGAAAGCCATCCGCGTCGGTGCCGCGGCCTTTGCGGTCTGCGCCGAGAGCAGGGACGGGAAGGATGGCACTGCCAGGGTGGCGGCCATGCTTTTCAGGAAGGTGCGTCTCGGGGTCATGGCGGTGCTGCGCTTGAGGTCAAAATTCGAGATTCTAAGATCCAAAGGTTCATCCGTCGCCGCGGCGGTACTGGAAGGGGGCGGAATCGATCACCGCGCGGAGCAAGGCCCGCGAGCTTCCGCCCGCCTTCTCCGTTTCGGATACGATCCGGTCGAGGGCCGGTTTGTCATACCAATCGAGCCCGCGCCCCAGCGCGTAGGACAGCAGCTTGGAAGCGACCGCCCGGTGGAAGTCCGCG
>CBFGPU010000869.1:0-1601 GCA_965650715.1 uncultured Haloferula sp.
GAGTATTATTTGCGGATCGTCGCCGACTACATCCACCTCAATCCGGCCCGTGGCGATTCCAGGCGCTGAAAAGTGGCGTCGAGGAAGTCGGAGGACTGCACAGCGGACGGGAGTGTCCGCAGTCCTTGGGTTGCGCTGCGGAGGGTGGCATTTTTTTTTTGGATGAAGGGCGGGTGGTTCTTCTCTAGCCTGACACGGCCGGTCCGGCACGCTCATGGCACTTCCTCTTCCTATCCTGCGTTTCCTTCTCGCTTTTTGGCTCCTGGTTCCAGCGTGGGGACAGGAGGAGAAACCCGCCTTCGGCCTGCCGGATGTGGCCGGGGGAAAGGTTCAGAGCACGGCGACGCTCGTTTCCGAGGCTTCCGCGATTGCTCCCGGGAAGGCGTTCACGGTGGCATTGCGGCTGGGACATCCTGCGGGCTGGCATAGCTACTACCTGAACTCCGGGGGGATCGAGCAAGCGCTCAAGATCGAGTGGGTGCTTCCCGAGGGATTCAGCGCGGGCCCGATCCAATGGCCGGCCCCGAAGGTCGAGACGGGACTGCTGGAGAACAAGAGCTTCTACTATTCGGGCAGTCCGGTCTTCCTGATCGACATCACGCCCCCGGCTTCGCTGGCGGCGGGCACCGTGGCGGAGATCAAGGCGAGCGCGACCTGGCAGATCTGCAAGACCGGACAGTGCCTCGATGAAGCCGGGACCTTCTCGCTCGCCCTCCCGGTGAAGGAAACGGCGGAGGCGGATGCCGCGCAGACCGAGCTGTTTGCAAGTGCCCGCGCGTCGCATCCGATGGTATCGGACGAGTGGAAGTTCAAGGCGACCAACGCCGGGGACCACGTGATTCTCACCGTGACCCCGGGTGCCGGTTGCACCCTGCCGGGCGATGTCGATTTCATTCCCGCCGCCCCCTTTCTCGCCTCGGTCAGCGAAGGGAGCACCGTGAAGAAGGAGGGGGACGAGTGGGTCTTCACCCTGAAGAGGAAGACCGAGGATGTGATCGGCTCGCCCTTGGAACAAGGCAAGGAAGTCGCGGGCATCCTGATCGCCAGTACTCCCTTCGAATCCAAGAGCGGCTGCCAGTCGGTCCTCGTTCCTCCGACGGTGATCGAGAAGGCGCCGCCGAAGCCGCTCTCCATCGGTGCCTTCCTGCCGATCCTCGGCGGGATGCTGGTAGGCGGGCTGATCCTGAACCTGATGCCCTGCGTGTTTCCGGTAATCGGGTTGAAGATCATGGGCTTCGTCCAACAGGCGGGCGAGGACCGGAAGAAGATCGTGCTACACGGGATCGCCTTCACCGGCGGCGTGTTGCTTTCGTTCTGGGTGCTGAGCGGGATTCTCTTCGCGCTGCGGGCCGCGGCAGGACCGGGACAGGAGATCGGCTGGGGCTACCAGCTTCAGAATCCATGGACGGTGCTGGTGCTGATGCTGCTGATGTTTGTCCTGGGACTCAGCATGTACGGTCTTTTCGAGATCGGTGCGTCGGCCACGGGTGTGGGCGGCAAGCTGCAGTCGAAGCAAGGGGTGAGCGGATCGTTCTTTTCGGGGATTCTGGCGACGGTGGTGGCCACGCCGACCCAGCCGGTCGGCGCCCTGACATTGCTCG
>CBFGPU010000870.1:0-1599 GCA_965650715.1 uncultured Haloferula sp.
ACCATCGCGAAGTTGCCCTTTTCCTTGAACACGCTGACACGGAAACGAGCCATCTCTCCGAAGGCAAAGCCGAAGTCGGCACCGCCGCGCTCGCGCACGTGCTGGATGTGGTCCTCGGACGTGATGCTGCGCATCAGCTCCTCGGTGTCCTCGGGCGTCAGCGGCGGGCCGCTGACCCGCACCAGGACGCCGTGCAGACGGATCACCGGCGGCACGTCCACGCGGATGTGAAGGTCCGCAGCCCCTTCGGAAACCATGAGCTGCAGGAGGTCGGACATCGAATACGACATAGATCAGAGTGGGTTGGGCGGGTGTTGAACGGGTCCGAGATCAGTCGGCGTCGGTCGCGGTCGCGCGGATCACCTCGTCGGCCGTGGTCTGGCCGGCGAGCACCTTGCGCTTGCCGTCTTCGCGCAGCGTCCGCATGCCCATCTCCCGGGCCCGGGCCCGGAGCGTGGAGGTCGGGACCTGCTGGTAGATGAGCTTGCGGGCCTCGTCGTCGATCACGAAGACCTCGAAGATGCCCATGCGGCCGCGGTAGCCGTTCGAGCAGTTCGGGCACCCGCGGCCCTTGCGGAAGGTCGCCTTGGCCGCCATCTCCGGCGTGATGTCCAGCGCGTGCAGCTCGGCTTCCGTCGGCATCGTGGGCTCGCCGCACTTCTTGCAGATCTTGCGCACGAGACGCTGGGCCATGAGCGCGCGGGTGCCGGAGGCCACCAGGAACGGCTTCACGCCGATGTCGATGAGACGCGTCACCGCGCCGGGGGCGTCGTTCGTGTGCAGCGTGGAGAAGACCAGATGGCCGGTCAGCGCCGCGTTGATCGCGATGGTGGCGGTCTCGATGTCGCGGATCTCGCCGAGCATGATCACGTTCGGCGCCTGGCGCAGCATCGAGCGGAGCGCCGCCGAGAAGGTCAGGCCGACGATCTCGCTCACCTGCACCTGGTTGATGCCCGCCAGCACGTATTCCACCGGGTCCTCGACGGTGATGATCTTGCGGTCGGGGCGGTTGATGAAGTTGAGGCAGGAATAGAGCGTCGTCGTCTTGCCGGAACCGGTCGGGCCGGTGACGAGGATGATGCCGTCGGGCAACCCGATGAGCCGCTCGAAGGTCTGCTGGTCATCGGAGAAGAACCCGAGCTCGGGCAGACCGAGCTTCAATCCTTCCTTGTCCAAGATACGCATGACGATGCTCTCGCCGTGCGCGGTAGGAAGGCAGGAGACGCGAAGATCGATCACCTTGTCGCCGACCTTGGTCTGGATGCGGCCGTCCTGCGGGACGCGCCGCTCGGCGATGGACATGTTCGACTGGATCTTCAACCGGCTGATGACCGACGCCTGGAGCTGCTTGGGCGGACCGGCCACCTCGTGCAGCACGCCGTCGATGCGGTAGCGGACGCGGAAGGACTTCTCCAGCGGCTCCAGATGGATGTCGGAAGCCCGCATCTTGAAGGCTTCGCCGATCAGGCCGTCCACCAGCTTGATCAGCGGCCCGTCGGTATCGACCGGGTCCTTGCCCTTCTTCTTCTTCTTGGCATCGGCGATGTCGGCGATCGTGATGTCCTGGATCATCTTCCCGACCGACTCGTCGCTGCCGCC
>CBFGPU010000871.1:0-1594 GCA_965650715.1 uncultured Haloferula sp.
GGGTCTCAGCGTCTGGATCGCAGGTCTCGTAATGCTGGTGGCGGCGATCCTCGGGGACACGGTGAACTACTGGATCGGCCGCAAGTTCGGCGGTTGGATGATGCGGACCTTCCCGAAAATCGTGAAGCCTTCCCACATCGCGAAGACGAACGAGTTCTTCGTGCGCTATGGCGGCAAAACCATCATCCTCGCGCGCTTCGTTCCTATCGTCCGGACCTTCGCGCCCTTTGTCGCCGGATCGGGAGAGATGGACTATGGACGCTTCATGTACTTCAATGTCATCGGTGCCATCCTCTGGGTGGTCCTGATCCTTCCCGCGGGATGGTTCTTCGGGACCATCCCGGTGGTGCAGGAGAACTTCGAGCTTGTCGTGCTCGGCATCATCGCCTTCTCGCTGCTACCGATGGTCTTCGAGATCGCGAAGGCAAAGCTGAAGGGACGGGCGGCGGCAGAGGCGGAGTAAGCGGCCGGACGATCAGCGACACCGCCGAGGCGGTTCAAGAGCCCGCGAAAGCCGTTTGAGGCCCCTCCGGCCGAAGCACCGGAGCCATCTTCCGGGCCGCAAAGGCCCCCAAAAAAGCGCCACAAGCCCAACCGGCGAAGTGCCCTGCAACATCGATCCCCTCCCCGCCGACACCGTACATCCCGAGCATCATCGCCCCCGCGAATACCGGTGCGACAAGGGGCCGGAACTCCCGGTAGGACCGCGACTTCCATGCCGCGACCGTGGCCGCCCCGGTAAGAACCCCGAGTGCGCCGAAGGTGGCGGTGGATGCTCCGAGCGACGCAAAATCGCCAGGATAACGTGCCCATGCATTGAGGGCGTTACCCAGCGTCCCGCTGGCCAGGATCAGGAGCCAGGCACGCCACGCGCCCAGCGTGTGGGCCACCATCACGCAGAAGATGCCCCCGATGCCGATGTTGCTCAGCAGGTGGCCGCCATCCGCATGGAGGAAAAGTGAGGTGAAGGGCCGCCACCACTCCCCGTCCTCCACCAATGCACGGCTGGAGTTGCAGAAGCGCTCGGTGAACGCCGGATCATGCTGCTGCATCAGGAACGTGGCCGTGAGCGCCGTGATCCAGAGCAGCATCAATTCGATGCCCGCCGGGAAAAGCGGCGGCTCCACGTACTCGCGCCGTTCCGATTGCTCCGCGGCGTAGAGCGCGAGCTCGCGGCGGATCGCAGGGGCATCCTCGGGGTTAACGAGAACCGCGTAGGTCCCGTCACCCGGCATGATCCAGCACTCCCGGTTCATCGCGAGCACGACGAGCGCGTGTTCGTCCGCCTCGTCAAAGGAGGACCACTCGCCCACCGGCACGAGTGCGGGCATCTCAAATTCCTGGGCAGCCTCCATTCGCCGCATCATGCACCCCTTTCCACGGGGACGCAAACGGACTCTCGGGGTGGATCACTGTCATCCCGGGATTAGGAATTGCCCGCTCAGGACCGAAACCATATTTGAATGGTCAAACCCCATGATCCAAAACGTCCTCGTCCTCGGTGCCGGAAGCGCCGGTTTGATTGCCGCCATCTCCCTGAAGCGAAAGATTCCCCAGCTCAACGTGCTGGTGGTGCGTAGCCCTTCCATCGGGG
>CBFGPU010000872.1:0-1589 GCA_965650715.1 uncultured Haloferula sp.
CGCCTGGAAGGCCAGCAGGAGGGCGAGCGCCAGCAGACCGAGAAGATGAAGGAGCTGGCGGAGAAGATGGAGAACCTTTTCAAGAACAGCACCCGCAACGGCTCGATCGACAAGGAGACGCTGAAGAAGATGGCGGAAGCGATGCAGTCGATGCAGGAGCTGTCGCAAAAGGACATGCCGGAGGTCGAGGGCAAGCTGGGCGAGGCGCAGGACCAGAGGAACACCGACGAGAAGTCGCAGGAGAATCTGGAGGATGCGGTCGAGAAGCAGAAGGAGGCGCTCGAGAAGATGCAGAACGCGGTGAACAAGGCGAACGACGCGAACCAGCGCTTCGAGGCGAGCACCTTCGTGAACCGGCTCAAGAAGGCGGCGACCGAGCAGGAAGGCGTGGGCATCAGCATGTGGGAGAGCATCGGCCGCACCGGCGGACTCGCGCGCGACGAGCTCGATCCTTCCGATGAAGGCAAACTGGCCGACCTGATCCGGCAGCAGGCGAACACGACTTCCGACGTGCGCTGGATCCAGGAGGACCTGAACCACTTCTTCACCCGTAGCAACAACGAAGCCTACCGCGAGATCCTGGATGCCATGACCGAGTCGCGGATCGATCTGGCGCTGGAAGACCTGCGGGGCGAACTGGAGGTCAACCACGGTGCGGCGGCGCGGCTGGGCGCAGGCTTCTGGGCGGACAAGCTGAAGGAGTGGGCTAAGATGCTCGAAGGCGAGCAGCAGAAGAGCGGCGGCGGCCAGGGCGGTGCGGGCAGTGCCGGAGCCAGCGAGGACGAGGATTTCGAATTCATGCTGCGGGTCATGAAGATGATCCAGCAGGAGCAGGACATCCGGGCGCGCACGCGCGCGCTTGAAACCCTGCGCCGCTCTTACGAAGGAACCCCGAGGGACCGGAAACCATGAAGGCACACGCCGCCATACTCCTGCTCTCCGCCGCGCTGGCATGCGCCGCGGACGAGAAGAAAGAGGATCTCGCCACGCAGATCGCGGAGCATCAGGAAGGTGCCCGCAAGCTCGCGGAAAAGCAGGACGAACTCGCCGGGGACGTGCAGCAACTCGTGATCGAGCAGACGCAGCCGACGGTGATCGCGCTGCTCAAAGAGGTGAGCGACGCCATGGACGAGGCATCCGGGCTTCTGGTCGAGCATGAGACCGGCGGCGTGACGATCGCGGCGGAGACGGACGTGATCGAAAAGATCTTCGCCGCGGCCAAGGAGCGGCAGAAGCAGCAGGGCCAGCAAGGGCAGGAGGGTCAATCCGGCGGCGCGATGATGGACATGATGCAGCGCATGCTCGGGATGACTCCGGACGGCGAACAACCGGGCGGGCAACCCGGGGGCAAGCCGAGCCAGCAGGGCGACGGCGAGGGCATGACCGGGCTTTCCGATACCGCCAACGGGGCGAACGGCGGCGGCGCGAACGGCGGCAAGACGGAAGAGCGCCGGGTGCCGAAGGCCTCCGGCACCGCGGGACAGTCGTTGCCGAAGGAGTTTCAAGAGGCGTTGGATGCCTACAACCGCGACGCTGAGAAACTGGCGAAATGAAAGGGGCTGACCCAGCAATGATGAATTTCGAATTTC
>CBFGPU010000873.1:0-1588 GCA_965650715.1 uncultured Haloferula sp.
GATGGCCGATGCGAGGATCTAAGGGAATGACGCATGCCGGATGCCCGAATGTCGAGCGGTTCGTGTAGAAGGCCCATCGACATGCGGGAGGGACAACGATGAAGATCCGTACCTCGTCCCATTGCCTGCCGCGGGATGACGGGCGGGCTTCGTCGGACGCGGTCTCCGTCACCACTTGGGACGGCGGATTCCTCGCGGCCTTGGCGGATGGTGCCGGCACGGCTGCCGCGGCACGCGAAGCGGCCGAACACGCGGTGACCCTGATCGCGACGCACTACCGCAGCCACCCGCTCGGCTGGACCGCCGGCAAGGCCCTGCGCGAGACGGTCCGGATGATCAACCGCAGCTTGTGGAACGAGTCGAACGCCCGCTTCGGCCGTCCCGAGATGGTTTGCACGCTGGTGGTCGCGCTCTATGACGAGGGAATCCTCACGCATCTGGGGGTGGGCGATTCACGGGTTTATATTCTCCGCGCAGGCGAACTCCAGCAGCTCACCACGGATGACGTGGAGACCGAGCAACCCTACCGCCTCACGCGGGCGCTGGGTGCGGGCGAATCGCTTGTCGCCACGACCTTCAAGATGTCCTTGGAAGCAGGCGACGTCCTCTTCCTTTGCTCGGACGGTATCCACCACCATCTCTCCGGCGAAGCGATCCGGGAGGCGCTGCTTGCCGGGACGAGCGCCCGGCACCTCGCGAAACAAGCCCGGGACTCCTCGCCCGACGAAACCCGCGACGACTGCGCGGCGATCCGGATCGACGTGGATTCCCTCGAATGGACGGAGCGGCGCGAGGACCACCAGCTACCCATCCCCGAAAAGCTGGCCGCGGGGCAGAAGCACGACGGCTGGGCCCTGCTCCGCTCCTTCGGCTCGAACGACCGCTGCTGGCTGGCCGAGCGTGAAGGTTGCCGCCAAGTGATGAAGTTCGCTCCCTTGGAGGCGATCGATCAACCGGCCATGATCCAAGCCTTCCTGAAAGAGACTTGGAATGCGATCCGCTTTTCCGACGAGGCTCCCTTCGTGAAAGCGTGGGAGACTCCGGTGCGATCCTCGCTGTATTATAATATGGAGTTCGTCGATGCACCGGGCCTGGCGGCCCTGCTGAAGCAACGACGGCTGCAAGTGGACGAAACGGTGCAACTGGGCAACTTCCTGGCAGGAACCGGGATCCGCCTGCTCCGCCACGACCTGCTCCACGGTGACATCAAGCCGGAGAACATCCTGATCGGCTCGGCATACGACGGCGTCTTCTTCAAGCTGATCGATCTCGGATCGAGCTGCGAGGTGTTCTCCCGCAGTTCCCGCGCCGGCACCGCGAGCTATCTGGCACCGGAGCGTTTCAAGAACGCGCCAATCAGCGAGCGGACGGAGATCTTCTCCATCGGGGTCACCCTCTATGAAGCGATCGCGGGCCAATTGCCCTTCGGCCACATCGAGCGCTTCCAAACTCCCGCATTCCGGGATCCGAAGCCGCCGGGCAGCCACAATCCGCTGGTGCCGCCCTGGCTCGACGCGGTGATCCTGCGGGCCTGCTCGGTCGATGCCGAGGAGCGTTACTCGCACTTCAGCGAACTGCTCTTCGACCT
>CBFGPU010000874.1:0-1585 GCA_965650715.1 uncultured Haloferula sp.
GGTCGGAGGTCGAAGGTGCCGTAGCGCTGCTAGAAGAGAAATGATCCGGGCGGGTGTGGCGAGACCGGGGTGCGGCTTTTCTCGGCGAAACGGAGCGCACCAGCCGGACCATCCGGAGAAAGGTGCCTGCCTCAGGCGGCGGCGACGATCATGCTGCTGCCGGCGGCACCTTGGACGATCTCTTCCATGCGCTCGAGGTTTTCCTCGATGGCGCGGACCATGGCGAACTGGGCGCGGCAGCGGTCGATGTTGTGGCCGGGCCGCTTGGTCTTGAAGTAAACGTCGCCCTGCAGGTGATCGGTGAGGAAGCGGATGCCGCATTCCAGCGTGAGCAGCTTGCCGGAGAAGGCGAGCATGTCGATTTCCGCGCGATTCAGGAAGGAGGAGGCGCTGTCGAGGTAGCCGCGGACGAGGGCATCGAAGCGGTCGAGGCGGATGCCGACGAGGGCGAGGTCCACCTCGTCCTCGCGGGTGCTGGGGGTAGCGGTGCGGACCATGTCGCCGAAGTCGTAGAGGACCGAGCCGGGCATGGTGGTGTCGAGGTCGATGACGCAGACGCCCTCCGAAGTCACGTCGTCGAGGAGGACGTTGTTGAGCTTGGTGTCGTTGTGGGTCACGCGCTCGGGGATGACGCCGGCGGCGATCATATCGGTCACGCGGCGGCAGTCGGCGGCGCGGGCGAGGGCGAATTCGATCTCGGCCTTGCAGGTGCGGGCGCGGCCGGCGATATCGGCCGCGATGGCGTCCTGCAGGGCTTGCAGGCGCTTGGGCGTGTGGTGGAAATCCGGGATGGTCTCGTGGAGGCGGTCGCCGCCGAGATCGGCCGCGAGTTTCTGGAACTCGCCGAAGGCGCGTGCGGCTTGCTCGGCCTGGAGGTTGGTCTTGATTTCGTCGTAGCCGCGGGCGCGCTCGATGAAGGGGTAGGTGCGCCAGAAATTGCCGTCGCGGTCGATGACGTACGGCTTGCCTTCGATCGAAGGGATGACGGTGAGCGTGCGGCGGTGGGCCTCGGGATGGCCTTGGTCGAGCAGGCGGGCCAGCGAGTGGGCCGTGACCCGCTCGATGTTTTCCATCAGGGAGGCGGGGTCCTTGAAGATGTTGTGATTGATCCGCTGGTGGATGAAGCGGATGCGGAGCCCGGCTTGGTCGTACCACGCGCAGTAGGTATCGTTGATGTGCCCGGAGCCGTAGGGCTGGGCATCAACGAAATCGGCTCTCATGTCGAAGAGGCCGGAGACATGACGCAAGTCGTGCATGTCCGGAGAGTCGGGCATCGAAGCTCCTCTAATCCAGAATAAAATGATACATTGGACCTAAAACCGCAGGAGTTCTGCGCGTTTTCCCGATCCTTGGGAAGGGGTGAGCCCCGCGTGCCGGATTTTGCGTCCGGCGGAGTACGGCGGGATTTGGTTTGCCGCTGGGCGGGGAAGAACGCTTGGTAGGGGGCATGTTCCTGCCGGGGTTCCGCGAACTGGTGAAAGAGGGTTGGGTGAAGGTCATCGACGAGCTGAAGGTTTCCGGCGGCCTTCCCGTGAGCGAACTGAGCCGGCGGCTGGGGACGAGCTACATGGGGATGAAGGACCAG
>CBFGPU010000875.1:0-1576 GCA_965650715.1 uncultured Haloferula sp.
CCCATGACCGCCCCTTCGGCACCGGAGTCATCGACAATGCTGCGATCCTCGATGAAGTCCGCAAGCACGGCTTCGCCGGGAACGTGACGATCGAATACGAGCACAACTGGAAGACGAATGTGACGGAAGTCGCCCAGTGCGTCGGTTATCTCCGCGGCTATTCAAAGATGAAAGCCTGAGTGACCCCTTTTTATTGACGCTCGTTAAATAAAGTGACTATTCCGGCCACAAGGTGGCTTGTGCGAAGCATGCCCGTATGATCCTCGGCCTGCGGTGCATTTTCCTCAGGGCGGCGGTGGCGTGATGGGAGAGTTGCCATGTCTCCTTGACCAGAAGGTTGCCGATCTCGTGCTGCTTGAGGTGCGCCCAGATGTATTCGGCGGGATTAAGTTCGGGGGCATAGGCGGGCAACCGTTCCACCACGATTCTCCCGCCCGTCGAGGCGATGTAGTCCGACACCAGCCTCGAACGGTGGATCGGCGCGCCGTCCCAGATCACCAGCAGCGGCTTGCGGGTGTGGCGCGCGAGCACCTTGAGGAAGTCCACCACCTGCGGGCCTTTGATCGAGCCGGGATGGATACGGAAGAGGATCCGCCACAGGCTGATCGCGCCGATTACCGAAAGGCTTTTCCAGCCGAAGGTCTCGCGGATCACCGGGGTCTTGCCCTTGGGTGCCCAGGTGCGCACGCGGTGGGGCCGCGTGCTCACGCCGGTCTCGTCGATGAAGGCCATCAGGCGCCCTTCGCGGCGGGCTTTTTTTTGAGTGCGGGCCATTTGTACCGCTTCCAGTGACGGATCTTCTCCTCGTCGCGCTCGATGGCGCGGCGGGCGGGACGCTGGCAACTGAAACCCATGCCGGAAAGCACCCGGGAGACATGGCCGGGGTGGTATTCCACGCCGAAGCGCTCGCGGATGATCCGTGCGACACGGGGCAGGGTCCAGGCTTCGGTCGGCAGTCCCGCGGCGACCGCGCCTGCTTCAAGGATCACGGCAAGCTCCTGCTCCTGGTCCGGGGAGAGCTCGCGCTTGCGGCCGATGCTGCCCTTGCTTTGAAGCGCCTCCCTGCCACCTGCGAGCCACTCCTTGCGCCACCGGGAGGCCGACTGGCGGTGGACGCCGAGACGGCGGGCCACCTCGGCGGGAGCAATGTCTTTCTCAAAGAGCCGGATGGCTTTCATCCGGCGCTTCTCCATCTCGGCTTGATCGACCGGTCCCGTAAGCACGCCTCATCCTGCCACGCCGATCCCATGAAGTCACTTTATTTTACAGGAATCAATAAGGCCAAGCTTCTCCGCCCCCTTGCCGAGCCAGAATCCGCTAACGGTCTCGCCCTCGGAGTAGTAGTCGTTCGAACTCAGGTGGTGGGTCATATACCTCCCACCGTCACTAATTTGCGCGGCAGTGATCATCCTCAGCCACACCTGCGCCAAAACCTATCGATTTACCCAATTGCTACTCAGGTTACCCCCGTATTCCCCTCGCAGGGCCCGCCGGACACCGAAGCCGCCATGTCGAACTTCATTGCTGGTTTCACCCTTCATGGTGGGCATTGCCTGTAGCTGACCCGTCGCGGCAG
>CBFGPU010000876.1:0-1564 GCA_965650715.1 uncultured Haloferula sp.
GCGTGCTCCCGGGCATCCCCGGCGTCGCTGCTGCAGCAGCACCGGCGGTCGCCTTGGTTTCGGACTGCTTGGCGTTCGCTTCTTCGAAGTCGAAAATTTTCTTGGCCTCCGCCTCGGGACGATTGGCGGGCACGGCCTCCATCTGGCCGGTCTCCGCATTACGGACCATGATCACCCGGGTCTTGCCGCTCTCCATCTTCCACCACACGCCGCCGGCCACCACCGCCGCGAAGGCGAAGGCAGCCACGGAGCCGGTCGCATGTGCCTGCACGCGGCGGATAACGCGGGTCGTGCCGCCCACCGGCCGGGGTGCGGAGGAAACCGGGGCAGGGGTTCTACGTTTAGGCTTCATGGGTATGGAGGAGTACGCGACAACAGCTTTCGCTCGGAAAGCTGCTGAAATCTTGTGTCATAACTCCGGGGACGGCAATTCGTTTCTCCCGGCGTGGAAATTCTTCACACAAGCGCCGCCGTTCCCGGAATTTACCGGTGCTGCAGCATCATCCACGCGAAAAGCGCCGGGTCCGCGTAGGCCGGGATCCACGATTCGTGTCCCTCCCCGGGGTAATAGGTGACGAGCAGCTTCTTGCCGCCCGCCCCGCGGATCGCCTTTTCCATCTCCTCCGTCTTTGCCACCGGCACCGCCTCGTCCTTGTTGCCGTGGAAGGTCCAGATCGGGATGTCCTTGAGCGTCTTCGCGCTGGCCGGGTCGCCCCCGCCGCAGATCGGCACGCCGCTGGCATACAGGCCGGGCTCCTTGGCGAGGCAGGCCCAGGTGCCGAAGCCGCCCATGCTCAGGCCGGTGAGGTGGATGCGCTTGGTATCGACCTTGAGGTTCTTCGCCAGGTGTTTCGTCAGGGCGATCACCTCGTCCGGGTTCCACCAACGCCCGGGAGGACATTGCGGCGCGGCGAGGATGAAGGGGAAACCGTGGCCGTGCATGGCGAATTTCGGCGGGCCGTGTTTCTTGAGCATGTCCAGATCGGTGCCGCGCTCGCCCGCGCCATGGAGGAAGACGACCAGAGGAAGGCTGTCCTTGGCCGCGTCCTCGTAGCCTTCCGGAAGGACTTGGAGGTAGGGCAGCTTCTCGTCCTTCTTCCACTCGAGGGTTTCGCGGGACTCGGTGGGGGCGGCGAAGGCCGTGATCGGGATCAGGAGAAAGGCGAGTAAACGCATTCGCCTACTCCACACGGGGCGCGGCAAAAGCCAAGCGGGAAGCGGGAGCGAGGCAGGGAGATGACATATTCCTTCTGGCCTTATTCGGAATTGCTGACCTAACATTCGAACGGCCCGAATTGGTAACGCGATGTTATTGTTCTTTTAGGATCCTATCATGAGCACCCCCTTGAAGTTTCCCCGCCCCGCCTCCTTGATCATGCTTGCCGCCGGGCTGGCCGCGGGCTGGCTCGCCGGTCGTTTGTCGGATGGTGACGGGGTGGCGCGCAAGTCCGCCGTGGCGGAGGCGACGAACACGAAAGGCGGAGCCTCGGGGCCGGGGAAGGCCACCACCCCGGACGGCCGGGCGGGCGCGGGCAAGCGGTCGGTTTCCTCCGCGGAGTCACAG
>CBFGPU010000877.1:0-1563 GCA_965650715.1 uncultured Haloferula sp.
CTTACGTCATCGTCCGGTACAATGTCGGGGCCATCGAAGTCATCCGGGAAATCGCGTGTTCGCTGAGCGTGGTGGGCATCTCCGCGATGATGTGCGCGGGTGCCATCGGGGCGTCCTCGTTCAGGGGTCTGCTGGCACGGATCGGGGTGATCGCCCTTTTCATCGGCTCGATGATCGCCGGCTGCGGTATCCCGCTGGCAGCGGCGGGAGCAGTGACCGATGAAGCAGGCCTTTTCTATCATCTCAACGCGCTGGCAGGGACCATCTGCTACACCACGCTCGGCCTTTCGCTCGCCCGCTCGCGGTTGCGCCTGGTGATCCATGCCTACGAGGTGAAGCCGAGCTTCATGGTGGTCGGCCTGCTGATCTTCACCCCCTTCGTGGTCGGCATGGCCACGGCGATGACGGTGGGTTACGCCGGATTCGTAGGACTGATCGGGATGACGCTGGTGGCGATTTATGCGGATGCCACCCCGAAGGCCCCGGCCTGGGTCAAGCCGCCGGCTCCGAACGTGCCCCCTCCGATGCATGACGCATCCGCTTGAAAGAATGCACTAGGATGTTTGCGACGTGATTCCCTACTAGCGGGCCTCACCTCGGGTGATCAATGTGGGGGCGATGACCTCCACGAAAACCCTCGCGTTTCTTCTCTTGGCCGGGTCCGCCATGGCGGAGTCCTTTCCGGTCACCATCCTTGTCGACGCCGAGCGGCCGGGTCCCGAGCTCAAGCCGATCTGGCGGTTCTTCGGTGCGGACGAGCCGAACTACGCCTACATGAAGCATGGCGACGAGTTGCTCGGACATCTCGGCGAGATGAAGCCGAAGGAGGTTTTCTTCCGCGCGCACAGCTTGCTGGTGACCGGGGACGGCACACCCGCGCTCAAGTGGGGCTCGACCAATGCCTACACGGAGGATGCGCAGGGCAATCCGGTCTATGACTGGACCATCGTGGACCGCATCTTCGACACGTATCTGAAGAACGGTGTCCGTCCTTACGTGCAGATCGGCTTCATGCCGCAGGCGCTTTCGGTGAAGCCGGAGCCGTACCGCCACCACTGGACCCCGCGCGCGAAGTACGACGAAATCTACACCGGCTGGGCCTACCCGCCGAAGGACTGGGCGAAGTGGGAGGAACTCGTCTATCAATGGGCCAAGCACTCCGCCGAGAAGTACGGCAAGGAGGAGGTCCTGCGCTGGTACTGGCAGACCTGGAACGAACCGAACATCGGCTACTGGCGCGGCTCGCGGGACGAGTTCTTCAAGCTGCACGACCACGCGATCCGCGCCGTGCGCCGCGCGATTCCGGGCGCGAAAGTCGGCGGTCCGGATCTGGCCGGAGGAGCGGGCGGCGATTTCTTGAAGGCCTTCCTCGAGCACTGCATCAAGGGCAAGAACACGGCGACCGGAGAAACCGGCACGCCGATCGATTTCATCTCCTTCCACGCGAAGGGTGCGCCGAAGGATGTGAAAGGCCGCGTGCAGATGGGAATTTCGAACCACCTCCGCGATATCGACGCGGCGTTCTCGGTGATCGCTCGCTATCCGGAGATGAAGGGCAAGCCG
>CBFGPU010000878.1:0-1561 GCA_965650715.1 uncultured Haloferula sp.
ATCCGATGGGTCGCCGGGACCGGCGATGAGCCCCGGCCGGACGACGAGGAGCCGGGGCAGGCGCGCTATGTGGTGGCGAATTGGCCCGACTCCACCGCCGCCCGTCTCGGCCTTTTCGGCCTCTCCGGCGGCGAAGCCGGCATGCCGGGCGCGGGCTACACTGCGAATGGCGCGGATCTGCCGGGCACCCGCTGGCTTCACCCGCACGCGATGATCATGGAGTTGGCCCTCACCGGTCGCTCCGATCTCCCTGCCGGCATCGCCAGTTTGGAGACGGCGGGAATCCTCTTCCCCCAGGGCCTCCCTGAAAATGTCGAGGTCGGCCTTGTCCTCTACAATCCGATGCAAGGCTCCCTGAATGCAGGTTTCGAAGCCCTCGCCGCCTACCATGGCTGGAAGCGGGGGGACAATGACGTGATCGACGAAGCAAGCCGCCGCGATCCCATGTTGCGCGCGGGAATCCGGAGGTTCTGGGCCGACTGAGCCGCCTAACGGCTCCGTTTTTTTATTCATTGCCGCATCGCAAACCCCGGCTTCAAATTAACCGACGATCACTTCATGGAGGAACGATACGAAATCCGCGGGAAACTTGGCCAAGGGGGCCTCGGCGCGGTTTATCGTGCCTATGACCGCGCCCTCAAGCGCGAGGTGGCCGTCAAACGCATCATTTCCGGCGATGACGAGGAGCACCGCGAGGAGGCCACCAAGCAGATGGAGAAGGAGACCGGTGCCCTCGCCGCACTCCAGCACCCGAATATCGTCACCATCTACGATGTCGGTTCGGACGAGGACGGACCCTTCGTGGTCATGGAGCTGCTCACCGGCCAGACCCTCGATGAAATCGTCGAAAAGGCACCCCTGACCTGGCCGGATTTCCGCGAACTCGTCCTTCAGATCCAGGAAGCCCTCATCGCCGCCCAGGATCTCGGCCTGATCCACCGCGACCTCAAGCCCTCCAATATCATGGTGAACTGGCTGCCCTCCGGCCGTTTCCAGGCGAAGGTGGTGGACTTCGGCCTCGCCAAGTTCAGCCCGAAGGCCTCGCTCCAAACGGTCGATCACCACGATTCGATCTTCGGCTCGATCTTCTACATGGCGCCGGAGCAGTTCGAGCGCGGCGCGGTGGACTCGCGCTTGGACATGTACTCCATAGGCTGCGTCTATTACTTCACCCTGACCGGCCGCTCCCCGTTTGAAGGCGATACCGGCCCCCAGGTGATGGCCTCTCACTTGGAACACCGCGTCATCCCGCTCGGCCAGGTCCGCCCGGACCTGCCGAAATGGGCCTGCGACTGGGTAATGTGGCACATCAACCGGTATCCGCACGAGCGCCCTGAAAACGCCCGCGAGAGCCTGAAAAGCTTCATCCAGCTCGATGTGCCTCCGTCGCAGACGATCACCCAGCCCTTGCCCCCCCGTGGGCCGAGGATGGTGCGACCCCCGGCCCCGGGCACCGCCGCCCCGCAGCGGCCCAATCCGGTGCCGACGGCGATGGCAATGGAGCAGCCGGTGAAGGTTCACACCGCCCCCCAGCCCCTGGCCCCGCCGGACGGCGCGCCCC
>CBFGPU010000879.1:0-1560 GCA_965650715.1 uncultured Haloferula sp.
ATGGTCTGGGGCAGCCCGATGCAGCGGTCGCTGGAGGCCGGTTGGGCCTATGACGATGCCTTCGCGCGCGCCACGGAGGTCCTGCGCGCGGCCGCGGAGCATTGCGGGCCCTTGGGCGTGACCATCGCGATGGAACCGCTGGGACACGTGGAAACGAACTTCCTGACTTCCGCGGCGGAAACCATCCGGCTCTGCCAAGCGGTGGATCATCCGGCCTGCAAGCTCCACTTGGACGTAAAGGCGATGAGCTACGAAGACAAGCCGATCGGCCAAATCATCCGCGAGAGCAAGGACTGGACGGTCCACTTCCACGCCAACGACCCGAACCTGCGCGGTCCCGGCATGGGCGAGGTGGAATACAGCCCGATCGTCGAGGCCCTGCGCGAGACCGGCTACGACGGATGGATCTCGGTGGAAGTCTTCGACTACTCCCCCACCCCTGAAGCCATCGCGACGGAGAGCTTAGCCAACCTCCGCCGCTTCTTCAGCGAAGCCTGATCAGTCCTCCGGCAGCGGCTGGTCCTTCGTCTCCGGGAGAAAGGGCAGCACGATGATGCCTAGCAGGAAGATCAGGCACATCCATGAGGCGGCGTCGCGGAAGGCATCGATCTTGGCCATGGATTTGAGGACCGCGAGGGCCGCGGGCTCGACGCCCGGCCCCGCATTCGCCACGGCGGCCTCTTGGGCCTCCTTGCCGAACTTGGCGGCGAGAGCACCGAGTGTGAAGGGACCAAGCGCGGCCAGATAACGGCCGACATTGTAGCAGAAGGAAACCCCGGTGGCCCGCAGCCGGGTTGGAAAGAGTTCCGGGAGGTAGATTGAAAATCCGGCGAACACGGAAAGGTGGAAGAAGCCCATCAAAGGAGCCATCCACAGGATATCCCAGCGGCCGTTGAGTTTGCCGATCATCTGGAACACGAAGATCGTGACGACGAGCGACCCGGCGAAGAACATGCCGAAGGCCTTCTTTCTTCCCAACGCAACCGCCACCCGGGTGAAGACAAGCATTCCGCCGAAGGCACCGATATTGAAAGCAAGCAAGTTCAGCGACGCCCAAAGCTGTTTGCCCTTGTTGACTTCTTCCACCGGCTTTCCATCGACGGCAAAATTGTGGGCGACGATGTCTGAAACGAGGTCGGACGAAAAGACCCCGATGCCCCAGAGGCCGATCACCCCCGCACAGGAGAGCACCATCCCGAGAAGAGCATGCTTCCGCCACAAACCGTGTCCGAACAGGTCGCGGTAGGATCCCGAGCGCTTGCCTTGGGCAGTGGCACGGTCGCGGGATTCACGCCATGAGTCGGGCTCCTTCATGCGGAGTTGGATCGTGGCGACGAGGAATGCCGGCAGCGCGCCGATGACGAACAACCACTTCCAGTAATTCTCCTTCTCCCCAATGAAGGTCAGCGCGATAATCAGCCCGATAACCCCCGCAGCGACATTCCCGACAGCCGAAAATGACTGGAGGACACCCAAGGCGCGTGGCCGGATATGACCCGGGACGGTGTCCGCGACGAGTGCCACAGCGAGACCGAAGACCCCGCCCACACCCAGACCGGT
>CBFGPU010000880.1:0-1556 GCA_965650715.1 uncultured Haloferula sp.
GTGTTGAGGCCGGCGGCGGCAGCGTTCGCCACGGTCGCGCCCATCGGCGCCGGATTGCCGGGCATGCCGCACGCCGCGACATCGTCGTTGAGCCCGGAGCTGTCGATGGCACTCTGCAGCGCCCCGCTGAGGGAAAGGTCCGCATCGTTCGAGAGCCGGCGGTTGACGAACTCCGACAAGCTCAGGAAGGGGCCACGCTCCCGCACCTGCTCCACAACCGCTTCGGCGAGTTCCGCAATGTCCTCGTCGGACAACTCGCGGTACCCGCTGTAGTGGGAGGCCAGGTCTCCGGAGGATTCCACGGCGCCGTCCAGCACATGGTCGGTGCGGGAGAACACGGTGCCTGTCGCCTCGAGGTCCGCGGGCATGCCGCCGCCCGACTTGTTGAGCTTGCGGATGGAGCTGCCCGCGTCGATGAGAGGAAGGCGGTCCACGCCGGCACTGAAGTGGAGTTGATGTTGAATCCGCCCTTCAAGAGCAGGTGGGCGGCAATCCTCCGGTGGGCTTCGGGCCGGAGGGAGTCATCCCCCTTCCCGGAGAAAAGCCGGTCCATCAATTGCTCACCGCTCTTTCCCCCCGGATAGATGGTGAAGCGCGGATTCAACAGCCGTTCCTCCATCCGGGTGAAGCCTCCCCAGATGTCCGTCATCGTGCCCGGGTTGGCGAAGCGGTCCTCCATCCGCGGTGCCAGAGAGGAAAGGAACCACGAATCCCACAGTACCTGATTGGCCATGTAGCGGTGGTCGTAAAGCTTCCCCGACTCTGCATCGTCGGGTGCCAGCCTCGGGTGAGCGTAGGAATTGCCGACGGCGAGGTCGGCGTAAGGTGCGTTCGGCGTGCTGGTGAAACCCCAGTGGGTCGCACGCAAGGTCGTGGCACCGTCGCCCACTCCCGCATGGCGGAAAGTTCCCAAAGAAACCGGCGGCGTGGCGGGAATCGTGTGCGCGAGGAAATGCGTCTGACCCGTCGCAGGCAGACGCCCGGATCCGATATACCCGTGATTCGCCCCCGCCGGATCGCTGGGCAGAGTCACCTGGATGATGTCGCTGTCGAATCCGGTAACCGGCTCGATCTTGTATTCCAGCCGCTCGTTGGCGAGGTCCGCGAGGTTGGAATTCAGCCGCGAGGAAAGGCGTGCGATCCCGCTGTGGAGGAAGGCAGGGACGGGGACGCGGGAATCCAGCGCCGTCTTGGTTTCCATGATGAAGGCGGCAAAGGGCTGCTTGCGTCCCTCGACCTGTCCGAGCGTTGCCGTGGGCACGCGACTGGCATCCACCGCCTCGAGCGTCCGCTTGAAGGGCGTGTCGGCCTGCGCGACGATCTCGCCACGGTGTTCATAGTAGGGCCATTTCCGATTGATATCGTAGATCCAGAAGTCGAGGTACTGGGAGGTGGCCTGCCCGCCGATGTTGTAGGCCGCACCGTGCTCCACCGGGCGCAGGCTCACCGAGATCTTGTCGCCCGCATTGCCGGTGATGGCGCGGTTCCCGCCGAGGACGTAAGGGCTCTTCACCCCGCCGTTGAAATGCACGCCCGGCCAGAATTCCGGCGTGTTC
>CBFGPU010000881.1:0-1554 GCA_965650715.1 uncultured Haloferula sp.
CCATCCGTGCCACCGCTTCGTTCACGGCGATCTCGATGAACACCGCATGCGGAACCACGGACAGCACCTGTGCTTGAAGATTGGCAATGCCCCAATCGGATGCCATGCCCCCGCTCGCGCGGTTGAAAAAGGTTCCCTGACCCGGCCACGCGGAATCGGCGATCAATCTCAATTGTGTCGGCCAACTACCGCTCGCGGTCAAACTCGTGCCATAGAAAACGATCTTCTGCTGCAAGCCCGCACCCAGCTTTTGGACGAAGCGGCTCTTCGACGGCAAGGCCCCCGCGGGCCGGTCGCTCAAGGTCACCGTCGCCGAAGTCGCGGGCGGAAGGATATAGCCGTCATCCGGTTCCAGCGTCAGCGTGACGGTTTCCGGCTCCTCCGATAGCGAATCCGTGTATGCCGGCACCGGAATGAGCACCGAAGAAGCTCCCGCGGGAATCAGCACCGAGGCGGGGATCTCCGGATAATCGACACCGCTCGTCGCACTACCGCTCGCACTAAGATAGACCCGCAGCGCCGCCGTGGTCTCCCCTTCCCTGGTGAGCGTGAAACCGCCGGTTAGATCCGCGCCGGGACTGGGTTCCTGGGAGGTGGCACCGCTCAAGGTCAGCGTGATGTTCACCGGATCAGGCTCGGGATCCTCGGCAACCGGCAGCACATCATCGAGCGTGGTCCCGAAACGAAGCTCGTCATAGGCCACTGTTTGGCTGGTTGCTCCGTTACCCGGACCGAACTGGATCCCGTTCCCCGAAGTCAGAGTGAAGGTGCCCGAATTCACCGGAGCATCCGACACGCGCGACGTGACGTTCGCGGGCCCGGTGCCGATCAAAGCAGTGTCCAGTTCCGCATCCGTGAAGCCGCCGTCCTTGAAGAAATCGAACTGCGCCGCGCTCAACACGAAGGTCGTCGCTTGCCCGGGAGTCCCCGCGGCCAGCGGCATGCCCACACGCGTGAAACGCCCGATCACCACATAGTCGGTCCCGGTCGCGAGCGTGGTCGTGGACGCCGTGTTGAGGTTGTTCGCATCATACTGGCTTCCGGTGAAGGTATTACCCACGCTGTCTGCATAGGTGTGGAAATACGAACCCGCTCCTCCCGTGGTGGCGGTCGCATTCACCCTCAACGAGGCGACTGAAGCCGAATTCTGCGTGGTAGCGAACCTGACCAGATAACTGCTGTAAAGCGTGCCCGTCACCGTCGGCCCGTTGTAGGCGAATCCGATATAGGACGGCCTCCCGGTCGCATCGCTGTAGAGCCCGCTGCCCCCGCCGGTCACCAGGTTGCTGAAAGTCAGCCCGGTCGCCTCGAAGACATTGGCATTCGCCCCGGTACCCGCGCTGGTGATGACGCCCACGGGATCGAGGCCTTGGGCACTGGCACCCACCGTTTGTCCGGGAAGCGGCCCCGCGGCATAGCCGTCGAAGCCCTGATAAGCGACCAGATCGGCCGCGGATTGCGAGACCGCCGCGGCAAGGATGGCGACGGTCCAAGGGTAGCTGGATTTCATGGGTTTTGGGTCCGTGAAATCTGTCTGATAACCCGCCCGCCATC
>CBFGPU010000882.1:0-1550 GCA_965650715.1 uncultured Haloferula sp.
GGCAGATAGTCCTCCGCCCACGCGCGCAGGATCAGCTTCTGCGGCGGGATCTTGAAGGCCGCCGGTGAAAACGCGGCATCCGCGGAAAGCCGGGTCATCTCCGGCCCGCCGCTACCAAGCTCGATCTCGCCCGTCGCCGGAACCTCGTCCGTCGCACGCGTGAATTCACCCCGCCACTCGATCCCGATCTTGCGGATGCCGAAGTCGTCTTCCGAAAGCGTCTCGAAATCCACGGTCTCCTCGGGCAGCATCACGTGCTGCCGCGGCAGCCCTTGGATGTAGATGCCCGGTGCTTGGTCGGGCAGCGAATCGACCCGCACCTCGAAACCATCCTCGCCCTCCAGCCCGATCGTGTCGGTCCAGTGCAGCGGCATTGCGAAGCCTTCCTCCGCCAAGGTGATTTCCGGAGTGCTGGCCTTGCTGCCGTTCACGTTCATGCCGCCTTCCTCGCCCTCCTCGGAGGCATCCTGCTTCAGCGGACCGTAGTTCGCGCTCGCCAGTTCGCGCGTCGCCTCGACCGTTACCCGGATCTTGCTGCCCTGCACCGCCGAGAGCACGCCCGACCCCAGATCAAGCTCCTTGTCCGGGAGCTGGAGATACTCCGGGTGCTTGATGCTGCCCGAGACCTTGCTGATCGCCGGGCGCAAGGTCGGGGTCACCTCGATCAGATGCCTCGCATCGCCGATCTCCACCCGCAGCAATCCCGGATCCTGCTGCGCCGGGAAATCGAAGCGGTAGAGGTCTTCCTTCAACTCCGCCGTCACCGGGTCCTGCCGGCCGTAGCGGGCCTCGCCGGATTCCGGCCGCCACTCGCTGTCCTTCGCCAGCCGCAGCGTGAGCGAGAACGCCTCGCCCTGCGGGACCGGCATCCTGGCGGGCACACCTTCGAGACTGGTGAAGGTGTAACGCGGGGCGGGGGAGAGCGGCATCAGCCAGCGCTTGAAGGAACTCCATCCTGCCTTGGGTGCAAACATGAGTGCAGCGGTGGCGGTCAGGAACAACGCGATCACCGCCAGGGTCCACGGGCGTTGTCTCGACACCGGCAAGGCCTCGTCCAGCTTCCGCCGCTCGGCCTCCTCGGCCACCCGCTCCATCGCCGCCGCCCGCAAGCGCGGCGAAAGCGTGTCCGCCGCCTCGACCTGCTGCTGCAATTCGACCACCCCCAGCAGCCGGTCGCCCAGCCCCGGGTAGCGCCGCGCGATCAGGCGCGCCAACTCGTTTTCCCGGCGGTGCCGCCAGACCCAGCGGTGCAGCCAGAGCGGCGCGAACACCGCCATCAGCGAAGTGCCGCCGATCAGGATCAGCAGCCGCAGGAAGCCCGGCGTCTGCCACACGCGGTCCAGCGCGAACACCAGCAGGAAGGAGAACAAAAGCCCGAAGCAGCCCGCCAGGATCGCCTCCGCGATCTTCGCGCGCCAGAGTCGGCGGCGGAATTCGCCCAACTGCTTGCGCAGCGATTCGGGGATCGGGATTTCCACCGGCGTTTGCGGGTCGTCTGCCATGGGGATTACGCAATAAACGTCGGATGTTCCATCTGCTTTACCAAAGTC
>CBFGPU010000883.1:0-1550 GCA_965650715.1 uncultured Haloferula sp.
TCCGTTCTCGCAAATCCATGGAAAGTGCGGCCATGACGGACCCTACCACGGCGGGGGCCTAACGGCTACGAAATTATTTAAAATGCTCTAGCCGCGGTTGCTGCGATCCTCGTGGGTGAGGCCCTTGGCGGCGCGCTTGCGGGCGTTGGCGTCGAGGATGCGCTTGCGGAGACGGATGTTCTGCGGGGTGGCTTCGACGAGTTCGTCGGCATCGATGTATTCGATGGCGCGCTCGAGGGAGAAGCGGATCGCGGGGGTGAGCTTGGAGGTCTTGTCCTTGCCGGAGGAGCGCATGTTGTCGAGGTGCTTCTCCTTCACGGGGTTGACCGGGAGGTCGCCGACGCGGGGGTTTTCACCGACGAGCATGCCTTCGTAAACGGCATCGCCAGGGGCGACGAAGAGGATGCCGCGCTCCTCAAGCATCTGGAGCGAGTAGGGCGTGGCGGCGCCGGAATCCATGGACACCAGGGTGCCGGTGGTGCGGTTCTGGATTTCGCCGGCGTGCGGGGCGTATTCCTTGAAGAGGTGGCTCATGATGCCGTGGCCGGAGGTCAGGTTGACCAGTTCGGTCTCGAAGCCGATGAGGCCGCGGGTGGGGATGCTGGCCTGGATGAAGACGCGGCCGCTGGCCTCGGTGTCCATGTGCTCCATCATGCCCTTGCGGTTCATGAGGATCTTGAGGATGCCCTGGGTGTAGTCGCCGGGGGCTTCCACGTAGAGGGTCTCGAAGGGTTCGAGGACCTTGCCGTTGTCGTCGCGGCGGAAGATCACGACCGGGCGGGAGACGAGGACTTCGAAGCCTTCGCGGCGCATCTGCTCGACGAGCACGGCGATCTGCATGGCACCGCGGGCGGAGACATTGAAGACGCCGGAGGTCTCCGTGTCCTCGACGGTGATGGAGATGTTTGTCTTGAGCTCGCGCATCAGGCGGTCGCGGATGGCGCGGGAGGTGACGTGTTTGCCTTCCTTGCCGGCGAGGGGGCCGTCGTTGATGGAGAACTGCATCGACACGGTGGGCGGGTCGATGGCGACGAAGGGCAGCGGCTCTTGGTCGGGGCTGCCGGCGAGGGTTTCGCCGATGTCCACGTTTTCGATGCCAGCGGCGACGCCGACGATGCCGCCGGCGCTGCAGCCTTCGGAGTCGGTGGTGGCGAGGCCGGAGTAGCTGAAGGTTTTCATCACCTTGGACTGAACCTTGGTGCCGTCCTGGCGGAGGAGATAAACGGTATCACCCTTCTTGACGCTGCCGCCGAGGACCTTGCCGACCGCGACGCGGCCGACGTAGTCGTCCCACTCGATGTTCGAGACGAGCATGAGGAAGGGCGCATCGGGATCGGCCTTCGGCTCGGGGATGTGCTCGATGATCTTCTTGAGAAGGGGGACGCAGTCCTTCCGCTCGTCATCGGGGTGATCCATGAAGTAGCCGTCGCGGGCGGAGCCGTAGCAGAAGGGGGCGTTGAACTGCTCTTCATCGGCATCGAGGTCGAGAAGCAGTTCAAGAACCTGGTCGTGCACCTTCATCGGCGTCGCCAGCGGGCGGTCGATCTTGT
>CBFGPU010000884.1:0-1547 GCA_965650715.1 uncultured Haloferula sp.
GTTCGGAGCGTTCGGGGAACACCAAGTAATGCGCGAACTCCGCCTTCAGCCGCTCCTCGAACAGCGTCACCAGGCGCCCGGCTTCCACCATCGGCCGCATCAGCGTCAACCGTCCCAACGCGATGCCCAGGCCTTCCACCGCGGGCGCGGTGGAACCGCCCGCGGCAGCAGCACCTTGTCCAGAAAGACGGTCTTCCTGTCGGCCTTGCCGTCCCCGTCGCTGTCTTCCAGCACGCTGATCCGGCCCTGCGGCTCGCTCTCGCCCTTGCCGTCGATGTCCGGCATGTAGCCGCGCATCTCGCAGACCCAGATGCGGCCCGCGGGGTCGAAGTCGAGGCACACCGGCTTCTCGACCAAGGGTTCCGTGGCCACCGGCTCGATCACGAATCCCGGCGCGATCTGGAAGCTCTTCAAGGCCTGCTCGACCGTCAGCACCGGCGAGGGCGGGATAATGCTTTCCGGCACCACGGGGTCCATGTTGCCGTGTTCCTTCTTGTCGCCCTGCTGGGCGGGGAGGGAGAGGGTGCCGAGTAAAAATGCGAGGATGGTCTGCGGGCGCATGGATCGGTCGATACGGACGGGTGTAAGGCGGACTTTCCATCAATGGCGCAGGAAAGTCAAAATCTGTATGACAGGAAGGAGGCGCTGCAATCGGCCCTCGCGCCAGCCCTCACTGCAGCCCGCGTTTCTCCATGCGAGAGTCTAAAGTGGCGCACGCCTGTCGCGTGTGAAAGTCCCTGCAAGCATGCTGCTTGCAGGACCGCGCCGGGCGGCTGGCCCGCTTGCAGACCCTCGCCCTTCACCGGCCGCATGACGCTTGAGATTCCCGGGCGGCGATGCATCGTGTCCGCACGATGAAGTCCGCCTTCCATCTCTTTCCCATGGCCCTTGTCCTCGCAGCCTGCAACCGCGATGAGACGGCCAACGCGCCCAAGGCGGTTGAGGTGAAGGAGACCCCGGTAATCGCTTCCGAAAGTTCCGCGGCTCCCAAAGCCGTGGCGGTGCCGGAAAGTGAGCTCGGCCCGCCTGTGGCCACGAGATCTCAAGGGGGCAAGCTGACGGTGAAGGAACCGTCCGCACCGCGGGCTCCGCGCAAGCGTCTTCCGCAGGTGGTGGATAAAGTGGGGCAGGCGCTCGAAACCGCCGGAGAGAAAACGCGGGAAGCCGCCGCGGAGGCGGAGCAGCGCGTGCCGCAAACCCTCGATATCGCGCGTGACAAGACCGAGGCGGGTCTCCGCAAGGCGGCGGGTGCCACGGGCGATTTTCTCCAGCGCGCGGGCGAGAAGATTGAAGACACAGCCAAGGAGGCGCAGGAGCCTTGAAACGGTCTTCACGGTAAATTCACGGTCAAGAGGTCTGGCTCGCATTGACCCCGCTTGTCCGCGGGCGATAAGCGACTGGATATGGCGAGGTTCTCATCGGCTCCATGGTTCCGGGCGCTGGCACTGTGCATCGCGCTCGGAGCCGGCGGCGGCTACGTATGGATGCGCCAGCGAAAGTCTGCTCCGCCTCCACCACCGGCACCTGCCGAAGAAGGGAAGATCGTG
>CBFGPU010000885.1:0-1546 GCA_965650715.1 uncultured Haloferula sp.
AACGCGAGGCGCTCGCGAGACCGGGGAAGAAGTAGAGGTGTAGCACGTCCGGACCGCCCGTGCTTCCGCGGTGTCAACACCGCTCCTACGGATGCTGGCGCGGCATCCGCATCGCGGGATCGCCGAGGAGGGACCACATTTCGAGGTGCTCCTTGCGTTGCTGCGAAAGGGTCGTCCGGCCGTTGCTGCCATCCATGTAGTCGAAGACGGCGAAGGTAGGCGGGGCCATCGGTGCCGTGGCGATCGCGTCCCGGATGGTGGACCACCATTCGCCGAGGGTGGGCGGGCCCTCTTTCTCACGTGTGCAGGCCAGCAGGCCCTTGCCCGCGAGATAGCCGATGGCGGAGTAGCTGATGCCGCTCGCGCCGATGACCGCGGCAGGTCCGCCGGGTGCGCGCATCGAGCTCACGGCATAGGCGCTCTGGTCCGCGATGGCATGGCAACCGCAGGTGAAGAAGATCCCGCGCGGCTCGCCACCGGCGGTGGCCCAGGCCTCCGGCAGCGGGTAGAGGCGGCCGCCCGTGAAGATTCCCTCGGGGCCGGAATGGCCGAAGTAGGACATCACTTCCCAGCCTTGTCCGGAGACCGTTTGCACCGCGGTGCCGAAGTCCGCTCCGCTGTGGGTGAAGGGCTGGAAGAGAAGATCTGCCGCCCCGCCGACCCGCCATGCGGGATTCACCTGCGAGAGCATCGACTTGGTTTGGAGCGCGAGGAAGAAGTCCGCCACCCGCACCGGCTCGCCCGCCATCGGGTTGCCGACCACGCAGGTCATCGCGCCGTCCGCCTTCCCGCCGCTTTGTTCGAAGCTCAGGATCTTCGCCACCATCGCGGTCATGTCTTCCGGCGATCCTGCGGGGAGGCGTCCGATCATCATGGCCGGCTTGCCCGCTTCCAGAGACAGCACGCCGTCGCTCGCCCTGCCGGTCATGCGGCCTTCGCTGCCTGTTCCCCCGGCGAGGATGCAGTCGGTCCGGGCTCCGCCGGCGGGATCAAGCGCCCCGGCAAGGACGACCACGTCGCCTTTGCGCGGCGATTGGCGGGCCATGGCGAGCCGTTGAAGCGCTACCCTGCGGAACTCGGCCGAGCAGGCGTGCCAACGCCTGTTTCTCTGGGAGAGCCAATGCGCAGTGTTTGTGCACCGGAAGGCCAACGACATCCTCGCTAGTACGGCCTCATGGCTGTGCCCCTGATACCAATTCAGAAACAATCTACCAAAACCAAAATTTGGCCTCGTCTCCAAGGACCAGACCGAATCTTCAGCAACAGGAAATGATATGACTCACGACCGCGAGCAAGGTTTCCTCCGGCCCAAGGCCGTGGCTCCACAAGGGCATCTGCCTACTGAGGTGGAATATCACCGTGCTTTTGCGGGACGAAAGAGACATATCCTGCGCGGCCTAACGGTAATTCTGCTGTTGTTTGGGGGATTGATCGGCTTTGCCAATCTTGGCCTCGCCGGTGCCTCTTTCATTGATGCCAACATGTTTGGGCGCAGCGGCTTCACACCGCTCGCGCACGCAGCCACATCTTTGGCGTTGGCGTTGCT
>CBFGPU010000886.1:0-1544 GCA_965650715.1 uncultured Haloferula sp.
GCCCCAGATGGAGGTGGAACTGCGCAAGCTGCAGGCCCAGGCCGACCAGAACAGCCGCTCGATCGGCGAGTTGGACCGGACTCGCAGGGACGCCGAGGTTTTGATACGCACGCTGGATCGGGAAGTCGAAACGCTGAACGACGAGCTCATCCGGATGCAGAAGGAATATGCGGACAAGAAGGCCGCGGAAGGCGCCGCAGCCGGTGCCGGGACGGCCGAGTAAGGGCCGTCGGTTGAAATCGTGCGCGGACGCGCGGGCCGTTTTCGGCCGCCTGCGGCACGAATTCCCGAGATAATCGGTGGCACCCGAGGATTTCGGGTTGAATCGCCGCCCGGAAGTGATGCCTTTGGAGCAGGATAGCCATCCGTGCCGCGCGGCAGGAAGGCGGCCGCAACCGATCTCGACATGAAAAAACCAGGAATCGCAAAACGTGCCGGGGGTTTCACCCTGGTGGAATTGATGGTGGCCATCGTCATCGTCGCCGTGCTCGCCGGTCTCGTCTTCGGCTTGGCGAAGAGCGCGCTCGGCAAGTCCCGCCTTACGGCCAGCGTCCAGCGCGCCCGCGATCTGGGCGTGCGGGTGGAAGGCTACACCCAGGACAACGCCGGCATCCTCCCGGTGTGGCGGGATTCCTCCCAGGATCTCTACTGGTGGGGCATGCTGGTGAAGGATCCGAAAAACGAATCGGAGCTCGAAATTTTCAAAAGCCCGGGCGACAGCGATTTCAACGTGAAGAAGATCGAATCGACCGTCTCCTACGGCTGGAACGCCCGCGTGGTGGGCCGCAGCGAGGAAGCCGGCGAGGAAGGCCCGAAGCGCAAGGTGATCTTCAAGAACCCTTCCAAGATCCTGGTCCTCGCCGATACCAAGACCGGCAACATGGGCCTGCTGAGCGACACCGCACTTCCCGACCCCAAGCGCTACAACGGCAAGGCCGCCGGCGTGATGCTCGACGGCTCCGGAATCACGCTCGACGTGGAAACCGCTTTCAAAGGCGACTCGCCGTATTTCTGGACCGAGGAAGAGCGCCAGGAACGCGAATAGCCATCCGCCCGCGGTGCTCAGGCCGCCGCCCCGGCGATCGAACGGATCGCCGCTTGAACCGATTCAGGCCCTTCGTCCGTGCTCACCACATGGACGAAGGGTTCTTTTTTGAGCCCCAGGAAGATCTCGCGGCACTTCGCCAGCGCGTCGCGTTTTTCGAATTCGTTCGCCGTGTCGCCTCTCCCGCCGATCCGCGAGAGCGCGGTATCCACATCGAGATCGAGGATGAACAGCAGATCGGGGCGCGGCGCGAAGACCTCGTTCTGCCGCCGGATCTCCGCCGGGTCGAAGCCGCGCGCCCCCTGATAGGCCATCGTGGAGAAATAGTAGCGGTCGAGGATCACCACCTTTCCCGCCGCCAGCGCCGGAGCGATCAACTGCTCCACGTGCTCGCGGCGATCCTTGAGAAAGAGCTCGAGTTCGTCCTGCGGGGAGAGCCGGCCCGTGAGTGCCGTGGACCGGATCTGCCGGCCCCATGGCCCGTCGGTCGGCTCGCGGC
>CBFGPU010000887.1:0-1544 GCA_965650715.1 uncultured Haloferula sp.
TGAGGAGGGTGACAGCAAGGGCTGCCTTGATGGTCTTTTTCATGTAGCTGAGTTTGTCGATTTTTGTGAGATCTTGTCGGGGAGCGGCGGGGAGGGAAAGCGTTTGTTGTAGGGGAATGCCCCACGAAACCGGATTTCCGGTCCCGCGGACGCCCTAGGAACGGGGGAGGACCCGTTTATTTCAGGCCATCGAGCGCTTTGGTGGCGGCAACTCCCAAGGCGGTGCCTTTGCTGCCGCGTACGGCGGACGTTAGCAGGGCGAGTGCCTCCTCGCGGCGGTCCGGCTTCATTTTGATCAATTCCGCGGCGTTCATTTCGGCGGCGCTGGTCAGCACCAGTCCGCCCGCGGGATAAATGCAGCCGACCGCGAGGTAGCTCTCCAGCGCCTCGTCGTTGCGATTGACCTTCTTCAGCAGCTTCGCCCGGAAGTAGGAGGCGAAAGCGCTGACCTCCGCCGGATTGCTATCCGTGATCAGGTCGGTGAGAGCCTTGAGGCGGTCGTCGAATTTCACCGTCAGCGGCAGCGCGAGCGCCTGGCCCAGCTTGACGGCGGGATCGGGTCCCGCATCCGGGGTCGCCTCGGAGATTTCCTTGCCGAGCGCCTCCGCCTTCGCCGGCTCGTTGTAGAGAGAGTAGGCCAGCACGGTCGCACGGGCGGCTTCCAGCCAGTAGTTGCCAGGGACCTGCGCGGTCACGCGGTGGCTGGCGACCACCGGTTCAAGCAACTCCAAGGCCTTGGCCGGCTCCTCCATCAGGATCTGGGCGACCCCCTTGTTGATGGCGGCGGGCTTCTCGCCCGAGACGTGCGAGGCCGCGGAGAGCGGGAAAGAGTTGCCGGGGGCGAAGGAATCCGAGGCCGTCTTGACGACGAACTTGCCGCCCTCGAAGGCGACGTTTGCCAGGGGCAGCGAGCGGCCGTTGTTCAGCACCAGGCGGGATCCCTCAGCCTGCGCATGGAGCGCGGGGGCGGCGAGAGTGAACAAGGAGAACAGGAGCGCGGCGGACCGGCCGGGAGAGTGGGGCTTTTTCATGGGGCCGGGAATCATGGGGTGACCGTCTGGGCTTTCTTCGAGTATTCAGTGTCCTTGAGCTTCGGGTGTTCCTTCAATTGCTTGAGGGTATCCTCGGCGAGCTTCCTGTCGCCGAGATCCTTGGCGGTCTCATAGGCACCCCAGTAGGCTTCCGCACAGATCTCGGGCTCCTTCTGGTAGGCGACATACACGCGCTGATAGTAGCCGTGGGCCTTCTTGAGGGTCTCGATGCTGCCCTTGGTGTCCTGCTTGGTCGCCTTTTTCCGCAGCACTTCCGCGAGGATCATGTAGGCCTTCGCGACATAGGGGCCGCGGAAGGAGCGGTCCTCGGCGATCTGCAGCGCCAGCTTCTCGGCGTCGTCGTATTTCTCGAGGTCGCGCAGCGCCACCAGCTTGCCGTAGGTCGCTTCCTTGAAGCGGGACATGCCCGGGATGTTCGTCAGCGCGTTCTCGAAGATTTCCAGCGCCTTCTGCGGCTCCTTGCGGGCGAGCGCCACCTGGCCCATTCCCACC
>CBFGPU010000888.1:0-1541 GCA_965650715.1 uncultured Haloferula sp.
GTACCACCCTGGGCCTGCTCGACGTGACCGAGGAAGAGATCACGCGCACCGGGGTGGATACGATGGAGGCCTCCGCCGACCGGCGCACCGCGGCTGCCGCCTCGCCGCAGGAGCAGGAAAAGAACCTTCACTTCGCGCTCGATGACGACAGCTACGAGGAGGCACCGCTCGTGGTTCCCAGCGTGAAGGGCCTGCCCGTGCCGACGGGCACGATGGGCGCTCACTACATTTCCCCGCGCATGCGGGCCCGCATGGATGACATGGGCCTGCGCGAAGCGGACATCTCCGCGATCGTCGGCACCGGTTCCGGCGGGCGCGTGACCGTTGAGGACCTGGAGAAATTCCTCGACTACATCGAGACCTGGCCGAGCAGCAATGCCTCGCCGATGCGGATGGCGGTGGCCGATGCGATGCGGCGGAGCTGGACCCGCCCGCTCGCGACCGTCGGCTTGCCCGTGCGTTTGGATCGCGTGCTGGAGCACCGCCGCAATCAGGATCCGAAGCCCGGTCTCACGCTCTACGTGCTACGGGCCTTCGCGCTCGCCCTGGTGGAGGATCCCGCCAGCGCCGGTTTCCTGATCGGGCACAAGGTCGTGCATCCCCGCGCTTTCGACATCGGGGTGGCGGTGCAGGTGGAAGACGGCGTGGTGGTGCCGGTGCTGCGGAAGGTCGATCAGAAGTCGCTCTTCGATCTCACCAACGAGTATGCCCAGATGGTCGAGCGCGGGCGGCGTCGCCGGCTTTCGGAAGACGACCTGCGCGGGGGGATTGCCACGGTGACGAACTTCGGGACTTTCGGTCTTACCTCGGGCACGCCGATCCCGTTGCCGAACGAGACCCTCATCCTCGGCCTCGGTGCCGGAGTGAAGAAGCCGGTGTGGAGCGAGCAGGTGGAGGCCTTCGTCCCGATGACCGAGGCGGAGTTGGTCGTGACCTTCGACCACCGCGTGGTCGATGGTGGCGGGGCGGGAATGCTCTTGAGCCGGGTGGCCAAGCTGCTGCAGGAGCCGGAGAAGCTTTGACCTCCGCCTTCAAGGCAAGGCCACGCCATCGAAGGGGCTGAAGTCCACTTGCTCCAATTTGATCCCGTAGATCCGCGCGATCTCGGGCGCATCGGAGGCATGATAGATTTCCCGGTAGTAGATTTCCTTCACCCCGTTCGCGCACAAGGTCTGCATGCAAGCGGTGCAGGGCATCGTGGTGGTTGCCACCAACTTGGCTTCGCCGCGGCGGAAGAGGCTGCAGAGGTTCACCTCGGCATGGAGCATGAATTTCTGGCGGGCCTCCCGGTCGTCCCAGAACCCCGGTGGTGCGTTGAAGCCCGGTGCCAGGCCGTTGTAGGCGGTGCCGATCACCCGGTTGTCCGCATCCAGTGCCGCCGCCCCGACCTTCCGGTAAGGATCTTCGGAACGCATGCTCGCGACATGCGCGAGCGCCATCGCGTATTCGGGAATCGAAAGCCGGGACACGCGGGAGACTGAACCGGTCATCGCGGGGCGAGTCAATGCAGGTAACTGATTCTAGCGTTCCCGAGGAAGTGG
>CBFGPU010000889.1:0-1540 GCA_965650715.1 uncultured Haloferula sp.
TCGGATTGCTGGCATTGACCCACACGCCGAATCGCGCTTCGACCTGCGGGGGCGGCTCGAATGCGGGCAGGACGTCGAGATCGTCTACAACCGCCGCACCCACAAGTCGAAGGGCTACGGCTTCGTCGACATGCTCAACACCGAGGAAGCCAAGCGCTCCGTGGAAGTACTGCACGACCAGTTCTTCATGGGCCGCAAGCTGGTGGTGAGCGGTGCCAAGACCAAGGAGCACGAGGATGCCGTGCGCGAGGAAATGCCTGAGCCGCGCGCGGCCCAGGCTGCTCCCGCTGCCGTCGCCGAAGCTCCCGCGGTGACCATCGAAGAGGAGCCTGCGGCTCCTACCATCGAGGTCATCGAGGAGGCCCCTCCGGCGTCTGAAATCGAAAGCGACGAGCCCAAGGCTTGATCGAGATCATTGAAATTCCCCGCCCCGCCCGGCTTGATCGGGCGGGGCGTTTTCTTGTCAGGATTCATGGCTATCGATCTACCTTCACCGGAAAGCATGTTCTTCGTCTGCGGCCCTACGGCCTCGGGCAAGAGCGCGCATGCCCTCGAAATGGCGCGTGAGATGGACGGGGAGATCGTGAATGCGGATGCCTTCCAGCTCTACCGGGGCGTGGAAGTGTTGACGGCGGCTCCTCCGGCGAGCGACCGGGAGAAGGCCCCCCATCACCTCTACCGGGTGCTGGAACCTTCGCAGCCGGTCGATGCCATGGCCTACCTTCGCATGGTGGTGCCGGTGATTGAGGAAATCCTATCGAGAGGCAAGACACCGGTGATCACGGGAGGATCGGGGCTTTATTTGAAGTTCCTTTCCCATGGCCCCTCGCCCCTGCCGCCCGGCGAGCCGGGTTTGCGGCTGGAACTCGATGCGCTTGAATTGCCCGAGCTTGTCGCGCGGTTGCGGGAGCACGATCCGGTGGAAGCGGCGCGCACGGACCTGAACAACCGCCGCTATGTGTCGCGGGCTCTCGAGGTCTGCATGCTGGCGGGAGTGCCCTGTTCCAGCCTGAGGGACGTCTGGGAACAGTCTTCGCGGGAGCGGGAGGGCCGCCTGAGAGGTGCCTTTCTTCAAAGGACCCGGGAAGAGCTTCACGGGAGGATTGAAGCCCGGACTCGCGCAATGCTGGAAGGCGGCGCGATCGAGGAAGTGGCAGCGCTCCACGATGCTGCGCCGGGATTGGAGAAGGCGATCGGCTTCGGGGAGATCCGGAGGTTGCTCGCGGGCGAGATCGATTGGAAGGCGTGTGAGGAATTGATCAACGCGGCGACCCGACAATATGCCAAGCGGCAGGAGACGTGGTTCAAGCGGGAGGCTTGGTTGGATCGGACGGCTGTTTGATAGATTTGGCAATCTCATCCGGCTTTCCGCCCGAGGCCGGCATTCCAAGGAGGGACACCTGACGCGGAGAGCGGCCCGCAAATTGGAAGGGGATTCGATCCCTCCGGGATCGATGAGGTAGTGCACGCCCTACCGGTGGTATCGCTACGCTCAACCACCGGCTACTACGCTGCGATCCCTCCGGGACCGGACGGAGTG
>CBFGPU010000890.1:0-1534 GCA_965650715.1 uncultured Haloferula sp.
GCCGAGAAATGCGTCCGGGCAAAATCGGCCACCGTATGCTTCTCGAAGGCCCGGGCACGGCGCAGCACGATCCCCTGCTCCTCCACCTTCCGGTAGATCTCCCGGCTGTCGGGCAGGTCGTAGAGGCGCACCAGCATGTCGATCATGCCGGATGGGTAGCGGATCGGCGGGCACCGGCAAATGGGAAATCACCGCCGCAGGAAGCATTTCCCCATCGACATCCCCTCACCTGCCCCTGTTCATGGCACAAGAAAATGGGATCCTACCTGCGTTTCGAGAATGTGACCCGCCGCTTCGGGTCGTTCACCGCGGTCAGCGAGGTGACGCTGGATATCGAGCAGGGCGAGACCTTTTCCCTGCTGGGACCTTCGGGCTGCGGGAAGACCACCCTGCTACGCATGGCCGCCGGCTTCGACAAGCCGGACATCGGCAGGGTGCTGCTCGATGGCAAGGACATCACCCCCCTCCCCCCGGACCAGCGGCCGGTGAACACCGTCTTCCAGAGTTACGCCCTCTTCCCTCATCTCTCGGTAAGGGACAATATCGGCTTCGGCCCGAAGATCGCCAAGTGGACGCCCGATGCCGTCAAGCGCGGTGTCGATGAAATGCTCGAACTCGTGGACCTCAAGCCACACGCAGACAAGAAGCCCTCCCAGCTCTCCGGCGGCCAGAAGCAACGCGTCGCGATCGCCCGCGCCCTAGTCAACAAGCCGAAGGTTCTCCTCCTCGACGAACCTCTCGCCGCCCTCGATCTCAAGCTCCGCCAACGGCTCCTCGTCGAACTCGATGCCATCCACGACGAAGTCGGCATCACCTTCATCTACGTCACCCACGACCAAGGCGAAGCCATGTCGATCTCCGACCGCATCGCCGTGATGAACAAGGGCATCATCGAGCAAGTCGGCCCGCCCGCCGAGATCTACGAAGCCCCTCGCAGTTCCTTCGTCGCCGCCTTCATCGGCGACACCAACTTCCTCGACGGCAAGATCACCGATTGCATCGACAGCCGCTTCTCGCGCTGCGAGGTAAAAGGCTTCGGCACCATCGTCATCGACAACGACAAGCCCGTCACCACCGGCGACCGCATCCATCTCTCCCTGCGTCCGGAAAAGCTCGTCGTCTCCCGCGACAGACCAAACACCACCGCGATCGACAACGCCGTCGAGGGCAAGGTCGAGGACGTCATCTACTACGGTTCCCACACCCGCTACTGGGTCCGCTGCGGTGAATGGCGGCTCTGCGCCGAAATGCAGCACCGCCGCTATCAGCTCGACGAAAGCTCCCCGAAGTGGGGCGACAGCGTCTGGCTCAAATGGCACGCGAATGACGGTTTCCTGCTGGAGCAGTATCGGGAAGAGGACGAAGGAATGCTGACCCTCCCTGACGCCGACTGATGAAGAAGGAACAAAAGCCTGAACTTCTCGCGACCGCCCCGAGCTTCCTCTGGCTCGTGCTCTTCGTCCTCGTTCCGGTCGTGACGATCTTCGCCATCGCCTTCCGCCCCGCCCTCCCCGCCGGAGGCATCGGTGAAGGC
>CBFGPU010000891.1:0-1532 GCA_965650715.1 uncultured Haloferula sp.
TTGTCGGCCCGGCTCTTCCGCTTCCCCACCACCGGCGCGATCTCCTCAGGCCGCAGGCCGAAGAATCCACCGAGCACGATCGCTGGACGCCACTCGACCTTCACCGCCTTTAGCAGCTGCAGCATCTCACCGGCACTCAGCACCCGCTTCTTCGCTTTCGGCACCTTCACCCACGGCAAGCGATCCGCCGGCGTCGTGTCCTTTGGATGCAGACGCTCCGTGATCGCCCAGTTCCAAAAGGCCACCATGTTGCCCCGCACCTCGTTGCGCGTCTTCTCGGCCAGAAGCACCCGCCCCCCCTTTTCATCGAAGATCGCGTTTCCTTCCGCATCCCGCCGGGTCACCCGGTCAAGCCACCAGCCGTGCAGATCTTCATCGTGGATGTCCACCAGTGACCGCGGCGTGAAGTGCTTTGCCATCGCCTCCACGTCGCGCCGCACGTTGGCAAGGTGCCGGGTTTCCTCGCCGACCTCGGCCACCTTCATGTCCATGAAGCGCGCCACGCTGGCCACGATCTCCGAGCTACGCCGGCGGCTTTCGAGGAAGGCCACCACGGCCGGATAGTCCGCCGCCGTCGCGAGCCGGTGCACATCCTCCAAAAACCTCTTCTCCTCCGCGCTCAAGCCGCTCCAGACCAGCCCCCCGCTCGCCACCTCGCCCAGCTTCTCCCATGCGCTCTGCTCGGCCGCGGCCTTCGTCTTGCAGGTCTTGTAGCGCCACTTCGATTTCTCATCCTTCCGCCAACCGTAGCGCCAGCGGTTCTTCCCGTAGGGGTAAACCGTCAGGTGCGCGTTGTTCCGCGTCACCTCGAAGCTCTTGCGGTTGTCGGGCTTGGCCATCGTTGCATCAGTTCGTGTTATCTTGACCCCACCCGCCCTTTTTTTCTAAGTGATGGCGGTCATGAAATCCTGCCTCCTCATCCTCGCGCTGTCCGCTTTCCCTCTCGCCGCACAGACGGCGGATCAGAAGATCGCGGCGCTCGAAGCCCGCGTCGCCAAGCTTGAGGAACTCGTCGCCAAGTTGAGCGGGCCTCAAGCCCCCGCCGCGGACGCCGGCACCGGAGCGGCCACCAATAAATACGGCGTCCCCGACAAGGTGCTCGCCAAGATCAAGGCGAATGCCGAACGGATCTTCGATAGTTCCTTCGACATGCAGAAGACCTATATCGAAAGCGAGGTGAAGGCCTACAAGGAACTTCATGGCATCAAGTGATCGTGCTCATGAAGCTCCGTCTCCTCTCTCTCACATGTCTGGGGTTGGCCGCCTGCGGATCTGATCCCGCCTACATGGCCCCCAGGATAGAGAAGATGAGCGACCGCGAGTTGGTCGCGTCCTATCAAGGCGTGTGGAGACACCCTGCATTCAGTCCGATCGTTCCGCTGGCCGCGGATCAATTGGTGAAACGGGGCCTCGCGCGGAATCGAATGGCGGCGGCTGTGAAAGAGCGGCGAGTTGAAATTGGCATGACAGCAGGCGAGGCAATGCTCGCCATGGGATACCCGAGCCGTGAAAATACCTACACCACCGCTGCG
>CBFGPU010000892.1:0-1529 GCA_965650715.1 uncultured Haloferula sp.
GACTCGGCGCTGCAGGTTTCCGGGCTCCTGGTCGAGAAAATCGGCGGCCCGCCGGTGAAACCCTACCAGCCGCCCGGCGTGTGGGAAGCGGTCTCGATGCCCGAATCGAATACGAAGGCGTATCAGGCCGACAAGGGGGAGAACCTCTACCGTCGCTCGATGTATTCCTTCTGGAAACGCTTCGCGCCTCCACCCTCCCTGGAGACCTTCGACGCCCAGGCACGCGAGGTCGTGTGCACGCGACGCGCGCGCACGAACACGCCGCTTCAGGCGCTGGTGACGATGAATGACCCGCAGTTCGTGGAAGCCGCCCGCAAGCTCGCCGAACGCGCGATCAAGTCGGCACCGGACGATGCGGGACGGATCGATTTCATGGCGCGGACGACGATCTCGCGCGGGCTTTCCAAAACCGAGCAACCCGCCTTTTCGAAGAGCCTCGAGACCTTCCGCAGCCACTTCAACTCCCATCCCGATGATGCCACGGCGCTCCTGACGACAGGCGAGTCGCCCACGGATGCCAATCTTCCCGCCGCGGAGATCGCCACTTGGACCATGGTGGCGAACCAGTTCCTCAACCTCGACGAGTACGTGAACAAATGATCGGGATGCTTGAGATAAGAGAGAAGATCGATGAGATAAGAGAGAAGAAATGAAGAGCAACAGAGACGACTGGAATGGAAGCCGGGAGGCGATCGAAGAGCGCCTACTTGATTACGCGGCAGACTGCATCCGAATCGCGGAATCGCTCCCTTCATCGTACACCGGAAAGCACCTGAGCGGACAGCTCGTGCGCGCCGGAACCGCCCCTTATGCTCATCAAGGCGAGGCTCAGAGCGCCGAATCGATCGACGATTTCATTCACAAGATGTCAATCGCGCTGAAGGAACTTCGCGAATCCGCCCGTTGGTTGCGCCTGGCCGCCCGCGTGCCGCTCGTCAAAGATCTCTCTAAAATCAATGCCGCGCTCGCGGAGTCCGACGAGCTGCAACGCATCTTCTACAGTTCGGTCAAAACGGCCCGCCTGAAGTCCACCCGCCGTCCTGCGGCCCCGCAGTAAGCTGCCTTCCCCTCTCTTATCTCTTCTCTCATCGATCTTATCTCTTATCTCCCTCCCCTTCACATCCCGCGCCACCTCTCCACCTCGCAGCCTTCCGCTTCCAAACATCTCATTCTTGCCGCCATGCATCCGTGTTCAGACCTTTCAGGCGAAGGCCCCTCGGTGCTCGATCTGCCGATCCCCGCCGCGCTCAAGCAGCAGTGGCTGGATCTCGCGACGCGCCGTCAATTCCTCGGACGCTCCGGTAAAGTCCTGGGGTGGGTCGGACTCGCAAGGCTGATGTCCGGCAACGCGATGGCGTCCGGCGGCGACCCGGGCGTGTTGCTCCCCCACTTCGCGCCGAAGGCGAAGCGGGCGATCTACCTTTTCATGGCGGGTGCGCCCTCGCAGTTCGAGACCTGGGACTACAAGCCGGACCTGATCAAGCGCTTCGACCAGGATCTGCCGGAGTCTGTCCGCGGCGGCCAGGTGC
>CBFGPU010000893.1:0-1529 GCA_965650715.1 uncultured Haloferula sp.
GGTTTGAAACCTACCGGTTCTGGGTCGACTCCCTCCCGGCGCTTTGTCGCGACTACCGGGCCAAGCGCCGCGCCGCCGCCGGACTCCGCAAAGAGTATGACGCCTCGGTGGGTGCGGCGCGCGCTCGCGGCACGCCTGCCCAGAAGCGACGCATCATCGAAATTGTCGACGCGCTGGACGGCTACTTTGGTCGAATTCCCCGCAAGCTGGCCGAGGTGCGTGAATTGTTCCGGAAACAGCTGGCCGAGCACACCTTGCAATGAGCGGATTGCCCACCCCGCCCCCGCTCCGTCCGCCGAAAAGCCAATTTCCAAGAAGCCGGTTCCGAATCCCCGGACTAAGCTCGTCGCCTCATCCGATGAAAATCAAACTCAGCAGCATTGCCGTCGAGAACCAGGACCATGCTCTCGCTTTCTATACCGACGTCCTCGGCTTCAAGAAGAGCAAGGACATCCCCGTCGGCGAGTTCCGCTGGATCACGGTCGTCTCGCCGGAGGGGCATTCCGATGTCGAACTCGTTCTCGAGCCCAATGCCAACCCCGCCGCCAAAACCTATCAGGCGGCCCTCTTCCAGCAGGGCATCCCCTGCACCGCCTTCGAGGTGGATGACATCGAAGCCGAGGTGAGGCGCCTGAAAGAAGCCGGGGTCGAATTCACCATCGATCCCACCTCCTCGGGCCCCGTCAGAATTGCCGTCTTCGCCGACACCTGCGGGAACCTCATCCAGATCTACCAGCAGGCCGACACTTGAGATCCCGACCTCCCAAGCGCAACAAATGTCTCATTATCAATAATTTCACGAGGATTCCCGCTAAGTCCCTCCTTATCGGAATCCCGTAATAGTGCGAACTCGACACTCCTAATCCCGGTTTCCCGCGCGGTTTCCCCGCTTGCAATACGGGGTCGCAGGGGAAACAGTCACGCCGTCCGCATCGCTCCTTTCCGACCCATGAATCGCCCCATCGTTTGGCTGGCCCTGATGGCCAGCGCCGGTCTTGCCCCGGCCCAGCAGCCGGCCGCTCCCCCTGCCCCGCAGCAGGCCCGTCCTTCCGGGGCTTTCGAGGTGAACGGGATCGCCGCCAAGGTGAACGGCCGGGTGGTGACCAAGAACAAGGTCGGCTTCATGATCGCCCCGATCTACGCGCAGTTGATGGCACAATTTCCCCGTCGCGGTGCCGAATTCGAACGCCAGGCGCTCGACGCCCGCGAGAAGATCCTGCAGGAGCTGATTGACCGGGAGATCATCCTCTCCGAGTTCAAGGCCATGGAGGCGAAGGGTGCCAACCTGCCTTCGCACGTCGTCGAGAAGGAAATCGACCGCCAGATCCGCGAGCTCTACAACGGCAGCGAGGCGAAGTTCGAGGAAGAACTGAAGCGCGCCCGCATGACCCGCGATGGTTTCCGCAAGATGACCCGCGACCAGCTCATCGTGCAGGCCATCCGCGCCGAACACTTCTCCGACGCGCCGCCGCCGTTGCCGGGCGAGATCCAGAAAGAGTCTGCGGCGATGAAAGATTCGATCCGCGACA
>CBFGPU010000894.1:0-1529 GCA_965650715.1 uncultured Haloferula sp.
GAACAATCAGAAGAGCGTCGCTGCCGTCGGACTCGACGCGAAGCGCATGCTCGGACGTACCCCCGGGAACATCGTGGCCATCCGGCCGCTGAAAGACGGGGTCATCGCGGATTTCGAGGTGGCGGAAGCCATGCTCCGGCACTTCATCCGGAAGGCGAACAACAACCGCCGACGCAACAACCCCCGTGTCGTCATCGCGGTGCCTTCCGGAATCACCGAGGTGGAGCGCCGTGCGGTCAGCGAATCCGCCGAACAGGCGGGCGCGCGCGAAGTCCACATCGTCGAGGAACCGATGGCCGCGGCCATCGGCGTCGGCCTGCCGGTGATGGACGCCTCGGGCAACATGATCGTCGATATCGGCGGCGGCACCACGGAAGTGGCGCTGATCTCGCTGGGCGGCATCGTTTCCGCCCGCTCCGTCCGCACCGCGGGCGACGAACTGGACGAGTCGATCGTGTCCTACATGAAGCGCGCCTACAACCTGATGATCGGCGAGCGCACCGCCGAGGACATCAAGATCCGCCTGGGCTCCGCCGCGCCCTTGCCGAAGGAGATCACCATGGACGTGAAGGGCCGCGACCTCGTGGCCGGCCTTCCGAAAACCATCACCATCACGTCGCAGGAAATCCGCGACGCCATGTCCGATCCGCTTGCCACCATCGTGGACGCCGTGCGCACGACACTCGAGCGCTGCCCGCCGGAACTCGCCGCCGACCTCGTGGACCGGGGTATCGTGCTGGCCGGGGGCGGAGCCCTGCTGCGTGGCTTGGACCGACTTCTCCGGGAGGAAACCGGGCTGCCCGTGCATGTCGCCGAGGATCCCCTCAGCGCCGTGGCGGAAGGCACCGGCAAGATGCTCCAGGAGATCGAGGTGCTGAAGCGGGTGACCACCTCATCCCACTACTGACCGGCCTCGCCGGGCGCTCCTCGCCATGAGGCCGCTCAATCTCATCGCATTCCTGCTCTTCCTGTGGGGCGCCACCTGGGCGCTCACCCGGAGCGAGCGTACCGTGCGTGAAATCCAGCGAACCTATTACGCCTGGCTCACCCCCTTCCTTACCGCCGGCTCCGAGATGGAGACCAAGGCGCGGACCTTCCTCGACGAGGTCGATCACTCGAAGAAGCTGGAGGAGGAACTCAAGATCATCCGCACCGATTACGAGCGTCTCCGGCAGGTGGAAGCCCACTCGCTGGAGGTGGACGCCGAGAACGCCCGCCTGCGCCGGGCGCTCGATTTCCAGAAGCGGATGGATTTCAAGGCCAGCGCCGCCAAGGTGATCCGCCGCCAGCCCACCACCTGGTGGCAGACGGTGGAGATCGACCGCGGCAGTGAAAGCGGCGTGGCAGTCCACCAGCCGGTCGTGGCCGATGGCGGCCTCGTCGGCAAGGTCGACCGCGTCGGCGACAAGCTTTCCTCGGTAATCCTCCTCACCGACGAGGCATGCCAGGTTTCCGTGCAGGTCGAGGGGACGCCCGAAGTGGGCATCCTCAGCGGCCAGCGCGGCCAATACGAGAGGGAGCCGCTGCTC
>CBFGPU010000895.1:0-1525 GCA_965650715.1 uncultured Haloferula sp.
GTGCACTTCTTCGGGCAGCTCGACCTGATGGACCTTCACCGAGGCCGGCACTTCGTCGGCGAGCGCCTGATCGGTCGGCGTCCAGCGGCGCTCGCTGTTCGGCTTGGCGGTCCGGACGATCGGATCGAAGCCGCACTCGGGGAGATACTTCACGAACTTCAGGGAACGCTGGACGCCTCCCCCGCCGGCGGGCGGGAAGTGATAAGCGATGAACAGGATCTTTTTCACCGGCGCGGGGGAAGACGGCACGGCAGGTGCCGTACGAGGCGCTTGCGGATCCGAAACGAGGGGAGTGGCGTTCATTGCGCGCGATTGAGGGGCTTGCCGTTGAAGAGGAAGGCCAGCGCGGGGACGCGCCGGATGACAAAGGCGTGAAGGCAGATCAGGGCGCAGAAGGTTGCCGCGGCAACAAGCGTCAGCATCCCGTTCCCCGGTGGCACGAAACCCCGGAAGAGGAAGGCAAAGAGGTAGATCGCGAGAAAGTGGAAGAGGTAAACGGAATAGGCCGCGTCCGAGAGGAAACGGACGGTGGGGCTCTCGCGCTTCACGAGCTTTCCCGCGAGCCAGAAGAGCAGGCTTGAAAGGCTGAGCGCCACGTAGGTCTGGAGCGCGAGGATCATCACCTCCGCCAGCCTGTCGGGATTCGGTCCGGCATAGTGGTGGGCGGCGAGGAGCGAGCCGCAGGAAAGCGCGACCTGGATCCAGTGAGCCTTTGAAAAGACCGCACGCAGGCCGGTCGAAGCGAAGAGCACCATCCCCAGCGTGTAATATGGCAGGAAGTTTCCGATCGAACGCACCACGTAGTGCGCGTCCACCGGCAGATTGGGCTTCACCACCTCGAAGGCGACGCGCGAGGCGAGACAAGCGGCGGCAACGGCGGCGCAGATCGCGAGGAACTTGAACTCGCCGCCGAGAAAACGCGTGCGGCGCGTATTTTGGGAACCCGACCCCTTGAGGACGGCATCGACCATCTTGCCGAGGAAAGGCGCGAGCAACGAGTAGATGAAGAGCGCCACCAGGAACCAGAGGTGGAGGTGCCAGTTCATCGGGCCCTCTCCTCCCTCAGTCCCCTTCCCAGCCAGATAATCGGCGAAGGGCAGCGGGTGATTGTGGAAGACGAAGACGAGATAGTTCGTAACCGGGTTGAGCAGGACCAGCGCGGCCACGAAGGGGACGCCGATAGCCACGAGGCGCTTCCTCACGGTCTTCGCCCCGCCATACTTCTGAAGCAGCATGTAGGCGAGGAACCCCGAAATGATGAAGAAGGCCTCCATCCGGACAAGGCCGGAGACCTCCGCACAGCCGCGGAAGACCTTGGAAGGCGCGACGGTGCTGGTGTGAACCAGGATGCCCCAGAACATGAGGCAGGCCCGCAGCGCATCGAGATGGAAGAAGCGCTGCGACTTCTTCACGGCCTGCACCGGCGCGTCGGTAGCCGCCTCGGCCGTGCGGGCCCGGGTTTCGACTAGCTCTACGGATTTGGCGGAGATCATCGGCAGGGGGGGGACGAGATTGCCGGGGGACG
>CBFGPU010000896.1:0-1522 GCA_965650715.1 uncultured Haloferula sp.
GATCACCCCGGCCAGCCCCACGTTGATCCAGAACAGGGTGGAAATTTGCCGGTGATTGATCTCCGGCCGCTGGATCGTGGCCTGCGAAAGCCCCACATCCATGAAGATCGCGAGGAAATTCGAGAACACCGCGGTCATCCCGAAGATGCCGAAATCGCCCTTGGAAAGCATGCGGGCCAGGATCGCGGTGGAGCCGAGCCGCAACACGAGCCCGGAGATCCGCGCGAAGGACATGAACGTGGCACCGCGGACGGAGCTCGTGCGCAGGTTCTTCGAGACGTCCAGCGGGGCAAAGGGATCGCGCCGCGCAGGACTGGCGCTGTCCGGGGAAGGGTCCGGCCCGGGAGTTTCCGCTGGTTTCTCAATCACGCTTTCGGCCTGCATTCCAAGGCGGGGGGAAGATTTGTCAACGCGGGAGCCGGTTCAGCGGATATCGCGGAGGAAAGAGGCGAGTTTCAAGGTCAGGTTCTTGCGCTCGAACTGGCGCACGAAATCCCCGTTCCAATCGGGCCGGGTGGCCCCGGATTTCCATTTTTCATATTGATCCTTAAGGGCGGCGAGCATGCCCGCCACATCCCCCGGCTCGCAAAGCACGCCGGTGCCGGCCTGGGTCACGAAATCGCGCGCGTCGCTGGCGGGGAGCGTGGCCAGGATCGGTCGGCCGGAAGCCATGTATTCGTATGCCTTCCCCGGGACGATGCCCGCCTTCATGCCCGGCGGCATCTTGTGGAGGGGTAGGAAGAGGAGATCCGCGGCGCGCACGTAGCGCAGGCACTCGGTATGGCTGAGGTAGCCGGAACACTCGAACAGCGGCTTGGCCGGAGAAGCATCGATCAGAGCTTGGTCGGACTTCGAGAGGACGCCGACGCAATGCATGCGGACCTCGTTCTCGATCCCGGGCGATTCCTTGATCCACTGCTCCAAAGCCTGGAGGAGATAATAGTGGGAGCGCGGTAAGCGCTCGACTCCCGGCACCGTGCGGCCGAGCAGTTTGTATTGGGTCCGGCGTTTCTGCTCGACCAGTCCGGACTCCGCGTGGAAGTAGCCGGAATGGACGACGGAAAACTTGCCGCCCGGGATCGGCTCGACCTCGCCGGTGAAATCGCTGGCGTCGTAGCCGTTGGTCAAGCTTACGATCGTGTTCGCGCGGAGCCTCGGGAAGGTCTTGCCCAGCCGCCGGGCGGACTCGGGCGTATTCATGATGATGAGCGAGGCGGTGCGCAGCGACCTTTCCATCTGCATCTTCTCCAGGCCGCGGTGGAAACGCGTGCGGTGGAGCTGGAACTCGTCCAGTGCCCAAGGATCGCGGAGGTCGGCAACCCAGGGAATTCCCGTGCGGCGCGAGATCTCGGCCGCGGCATCCGCACCTTCGAACGGTGAAAGCGTGACGAAGATCAGGTCGGGCTTCTCCTGTCGGGCGATCTTCGTGCCTTCCTCGATCACGAGATTCATCCAGGTGAGACCGAAGCGGCTGCGCATCCCGAGCATCTCGCGGACAGCACGCTCCAGCTTGCTCGGGACG
>CBFGPU010000897.1:0-1519 GCA_965650715.1 uncultured Haloferula sp.
TGATCGACCACATGATGCCGGAGATGGACGGCGTGGAAGTCTGCAAGGCCATCCGCAGCCACCATTCGACCCGCGAGATGCCGGTCATCATGCTTACCGCGCGTGCCGACGAGCAGACCAAGCTCCATGCTCTGGATGCCGGGGCCAGCGATTTCCTCACCAAGCCGTTCTCCGGCACCGAACTCGTCCTCCGTCTCCGCAACCAGCTTGCCATGGCCGCCATCCGCGGCGAGCTCCGCGAACTCAACCGCGAGCTCGCCGCCGCGATGGAAAAGCTCAAGGAAAACGAGGTCCTCCTCGTCCGGAACGAGAAACTTTCCGGCCTCGGCCAGATGAGTGCCGGGATCATCCACGAGATCAACAATCCCCTCAACTACGCCCGTGCCGGCCTGCACGCGCTGAACTCCTTCAAGCGCTCCCTGCCCCCGGACGACCATGCCGACTACGAGGAAATCATCGGCGATATCAGCGAGGGCGTGGAACGCGTCGCCCAGATCGTCGCCGACCTCCGCCAGTTCACCCGCGATGACAACCGGATTGGCGGGGAGGCCGACCTCGTCGAGGTGGTCGAACGCTCCCGGCGCCTCGTCAGCCACCAGCTCGGGAGCAAGATCGCCTTCAATATCAAGAAACCGGACCGCGCGCTCATCACCGGCAACTCCAATCAACTCGTCCAGGTTTTCGTGAACCTCTTCCAGAACGCGGTGGATGCCATCGAAGAGCGGCTCGCGGGGAAGGAGGGCGAAGCCGGCCGGATCGATGTCGGCCTGCGCCCCGCCGCCGGCGGCTGGGAAGTCACCGTTTGGGACAATGGAGCCGGCATTCCCAAGGAAATCATCAACAAGATCTATGACCCCTTTTTCACATCGAAAGATGTGGGAAAAGGGATGGGCCTCGGGTTAAGCATCACTCATCAAATCCTCGGGCGCCACCGCGCGCACATTGAAGTGGACACCCGCCCCGGGGAATTCACTTGTTTCACCATCTTCTTCCCGCCTCCCGATCCCGACGCCGTTTGGGATGCGGAAGATTCGAAAGACTCCGACCCCAGCGATTCCTTACCATGAGCGAACTCAACTACGACTATCAGCGCTACGCTGTCCTCTTCGTGGACGACGAAGAAAAGACGCGGAAGTACTTCCGCCGTCTCTACGGCGAGACCTTCCGCATCCTGGAAGCCTCGGACGGTGTCGAAGCGCTCTCGGTCTTTCGCGCTCACGCGGCGGAGATCGGCATCATCGTGACGGACCAGCGCATGCCGAATGAAACCGGCGTCGGCTTCCTCGCCAAGATCTCCGACCAGTACCCGGACGTGGTGAAAATCCTCTCCACCGCCTATTCGGACCTCGATGCCGCCATCGGCTCGGTGAACAAGGGCGGCATCTACCGCTATATCACCAAACCTTGGGAAGTCAGCGAGTTCGAGGTCACCCTGCGCCGTGCGATGGAGTTTTTCATCGTCAAGCGCGAGCGCAATTCGCTCATGGGCGCGAAGCTCCAGGCCTTGGCAAACGTGATC
>CBFGPU010000898.1:0-1517 GCA_965650715.1 uncultured Haloferula sp.
CGCCGCGCCGGAAACGTAACCGACCAGCACCGATCGCGAGATATACTGCAGCAGATCCGCCACCCGCAGCACCGCCCCGAGGACACAGAAAATCCCCACCATCAGCACCAGGAGGGGCACCAGTTGGGTCTCGCGCACCGCTAGCATCGGCTCGACCGCGAAGAAGCCGAAGAGCATGAAGGCGGTCGCGTTGGTGGGGCCAAGGATCGTATGGCGCGATCCCGCGAAGAGCGGCGCGATGATCGAAGCCGCCGCGGAGCAGGCGATCCCGAAGACGATCGGCAGTTCCGCGATGGCCGCATAGGCGATGCCCTGCGGGATATCCAGCAGCGAGACATTGAGCGCCGCCTTCCCGTCCGCGCGGAACTTCCCTTTATCGTATTTCCGCAGCGTGTGGAGGATCGGCAGCGGGTCGAGCCGCCCTCCCCGGAAGAACTCCACGAGGCGTCGGAGTATCCGGCGGGGGTGGAAATGCTGGCTCATGGGATCGCCCTTCGCTTCAGCGGAACCGGGCGCGCCTCAGCAGGTAGAGGCCTAGCAGAATACACACGATGTTCGGTCCCCACAAGCCCGCGAGCACCGCCGCCTTCGTGGTGCCGCCGCCCATGCCGCAAATGAAGTAGGCCGCGCCGATCAAAAGGCTGAGTATTAGTCCGGTCGATGTGTCTTTCCGGCGCGCCTTGATCCCCAGCGGAATCCCGATGAAAGCGAAGGCGAGGCAGGCGAACGACGAGGAATACCGGCGCTGCATCTCCGCCCAGTAGCGACCGATCCGGTAGCGCGAGGCCAAGCCGGGGTTCTTGTTGAGATACTCGCCGATTTCGGCGTTGTTCATTGCGGAAGGCTTCTCCTTGCGTGCCCGAAGCTCGAAGGGCACCACTGCCGGCACCGCTTCGCTGGAGACCGCGATCTCGGGCTTTCCGTCCTCCTTGGTGGACTCGATGTAGGCGTAGAAAAGGTGGAAGCGGAACTCTTTCTTCACCTCGTCCACCACCGCCTGAGCCCGCATCGCATGCACGTAGCGCGCCGGGCTCGGCTTTTCCGCTTTGGGATCGGGGATTACGAAGAGATGCAGGCCCTTCAGGTTCGTCCCGTCGGACTCGTCCAGATAGACCCGTGCGTTCTTCGCGCTCTCCTCGAGCCGCTCCAGCCCGTCCTCCTCGGCCGCCGCCCTCAGCATGCTGCGCGGGTCCATGAAGAAGGCTTTGATCAGGATCTCGTCCGCGAACTTGTTGGACTTCGGCGCCACCTCGACGTTCAGCCACAGGCACAGCGCCGAAAGTGCCGCCCCGATCGCGAAGACCGGCGCGGAAAGACGGGCCAGGCTGATCCCCGCCACCCGGAATCCGGTGAGCTCGTGGTCGGACGACATCCGGCCGAAGACCAGCAGCACCGCGGAAAGGAAAGCCCAGGGAATCGTGTAGATCAGGGAAAAGGGGATCACGCTGACGAGGAAATCCCAGATGATCGACAGCGGCGCGCCGAATTCCCCCCGTAGCGGGCGGATCTTCTGGAAG
>CBFGPU010000899.1:0-1516 GCA_965650715.1 uncultured Haloferula sp.
TGGTATTCGGGCCCGCATTGGCCATCGAGAAGATCCCGGGCTTGGAGTGCTTCAGGGAGTGGTCGATCTCATCGGCGAAACGGTAGCCCGGACCACCGCGGCCGGTGCCGGTAGGATCGCCACCTTGGATCATGAAATTGGAGATCACCCGATGGAAGGAAACTCCGTCGTAGTAACCGCGCTTGGCGAGGTTGAGGAAGTTGGCCGATGTGACGGGCACCTTCGAGGCGAAGATGGTGCCGTCGATGTCGCCCTTGTCGGTATGGATCGTGATGCGGATGTCGGACATGGCCGCCAGCCTCGGAGGGGCGGCGGAAATCATCAATCACCAATCCCATCATCCATCGGCACGGCCAAGGCTCCCGGCCCGGGGTCACTCGTCGTGGTGGAACCACAGCACCACGCAGAGGCCGATCCCGACCAGCCAGGTTTCCCAAGCGTAGGCGCAGAAGATCGGATAGATCATCATCGCCAGACCGATGGCAATCGGCTTCCAGCGGTCCAACTGGCGGCCATAGCGCCACGCGCCCCAGCCGATGGTGCTGAAGATGAGACCGCCGAGGATGTTGACGGGATTGAAACTGAACATCCGGATTCGTGGATATTCTCCTTTCGCAATGGAATTGCAAGCTGCCAGAGGCGGGAGGGCGGGTCACTCCCCCAGCCGGGAGATCACCTCGTCCGCTGTGTTCCCTGCCTCACGCAGGCTCCGGATGGAGAGCGAATCGTGGCGCTTCGCGAGACGCACGCCATGATCGTCGGTGATCAGCCGGTGGTGGAGATAGAGCGGTTCCGGCAGGCCGAGAAGCGCCTGAAGCAACCGGTGAACGTGGGTGGAAGGCAGCAAATCTTCACCGCGGGTGACGTGCGTGACGCCTTGGAAAGCATCGTCCACCACAACCGCCAGATGATAGGAGGTGCCGATGTCTTTCCGGGCCAGCACGACATCGCCCAGCAAGCCCGGCTCGATCGGGATCGTGCCATGGCGCAGGTCCGTGAAGGTTAGAGAGCCGGCCATCTCCATCGCCCGGCTGGCGTCGAGCCGCCATGCCGGTTGGTCCCCGGAGGTCAAACGGGCGGAGATATCGGTGCCAGGAATCCGTCGACAGGTCCCCGGATAAAGCGCGCCTTCGGGTCCATGCGGCGCGTTCACCATGCGAGCGACCTCGTCCTCGATTTCCCGCCGCGTGCAGAAGCACGGATACACCGCCCCCAGCGCCTTCAGTCGTTCCAAAGCGGAGGCGTAGGCGGGACCGCGCTCGGACTGGCACAGTTCCGGTCCGTCCCAATCGAGGCCCAACCACCGCAGATCTTCCCGGATGCCGTCATAGTATTCCGGCCTTACCCGCGTGTGATCGATATCCTCGAAGCGCAGCAGGAAAGTTCCTTCACCCGATTGCGCCAGATCACGGGCCACCTTCGCCGCAAAGGCGTGCCCCAGATGTAGCAATCCCGTCGGGCTGGGGGCGAAGCGGGTGACTACCGGAGGCATGGGGGGCTGGCGCGCCGCTTACTC
>CBFGPU010000900.1:0-1516 GCA_965650715.1 uncultured Haloferula sp.
AATGATGTTAGATTCCCCAGTTGCCCGTCGGAAAAACGGCGGGTTCGCAACCAAGAACACCGATTGCCATGAAAATCCATCAACTCCTTGCCCTCGCGGCCCTGCCTCTCGCCTTCTCCGCTTGCAACGAGAAGGAAAAGGCGGACGCCGAAGCCAAGATCGAGAAGGCCAAAGAAGATGCCCAAGCCAAAATGAAAGAGGCCGAGGCAACCGCGAAAGCTGAAATGGACAAGGCCGAGAAAGCGGTCAAGAACGCCGCGGCCGATGCCAAAACCCTCGGGGAGGACACCGCCGACAAAGTGAAGGCCGCCGGCGAAGACGCGAAGGACAAAGCGGCCGACGCCCTCGACAAGGCTGCCGACAAGCTGCGCGAGGAATAGATCGCGCCACCGGATTTTCCGCCCGGCCCCTGACCCGGGGCCGGGGCCATTACCCCATCCGCCGGGGGAGCGGTATGGGGTGATTCGCGTATGCCCTGCTAACAGCTTTGACTAACGATCGGGCAGCGGGCATCCTCCGCGGCGGATGAAGGCCCTTCAGTTCGAGCAAGCAGTCGAATCGATTCTCAAGCGCGACCGGCGCTACGATCCCCTCGCCTACCTCTTTCTGAAGGAGGCGCTCGATTTCACGTTGAAACGCGCCGCCGATAGCAACGACGGCGAGGGCCGCCATGTGTCCGGGGTCGAGCTCTGCGAAGGTTTCCGCGATCTCGCGATCCAGGAATTCGGGCCCATGGCGTCCACCCTGATGAACGAGTGGGGCCTGCGCGAGAGCGGGGACATCGGCGAGATGGTCTTCCACCTCATCGAGGAGCAGATGTTCGGCCGGCAGGAGAGCGACACGCGGGAGGATTTCATCGGTGTCTTCGATTTCGAGGACGCATTCGTGCTGCCGTTCCAACCGAAGAAGCTGCGCGAGCGGGAGCTGGTGAAATAAGGGCCTCAAGGCACGGCCTTGTCCACCTTCAGCGTCGGCTCGAGCACCTTCCAGACGTTCTCCGCCACCTTCTTCTGACCTTCTACGGTTGGATGGATGCGGTCAGCTTGGTTCAACTCCTCGACCCCGCCCACGCCTTCCAGCAGGAAGGGCACGAGCTTGGCGTCCTTTTCCTTTGCCACCTTCGGGAAGACTTCCCGGAACTTGCCGGTGAACTCCGCGCCCATGTTGTCGGGCATCTGCATCGCCGCCACCACGACCTTCATGCCGGGATTCTTGGCCCGCGCCTTGTCGATGATCCCGGTCAGATTGGCCTCCGTCTGCGCCGGTGAAATCCCGCGCAGGCCGTCATTGCCGCCCAGCGCGACGACGAGGACCTCGGCCCCCTGCTGCCCGAGCGCCCACGCGACCCGGCGCAGGCCGCCGGCCGTGGTATCGCCACTCACCCCGGCATTGCTCACCGTGTAGGGCAGCCCCGCGGCATCGATCTTCTTCTGAAGAATCGCCGGGTACGCTTCCTGCGGGTCGAGTCCGTAACCGGCGGTGATGCTGTCGCCGAGAATCACGATCCGCATTTTTC
>CBFGPU010000901.1:0-1512 GCA_965650715.1 uncultured Haloferula sp.
CACCTGGTGCCGCACGATGTTTCCGCGCTGTGGAGCGGCACCTTCCACTCGATCGGCAACCGCATCCTGCGCCGCCACGCGGAGGTGCTGGGTTTCACGAAGTCCTTCTCAATCCTCGACCGCGACGACCAGAAGTCGCTGCTGACCGGGGTGATCGCCGCGCTGAACATCGACACCAAGCAGCGCCGTTTCCCGAAGGCGGAGGTGCTGGCGACGATGTTCAGCCTGGTCGAGAACACCGGCGAGGCGCTCGATGACGTGATCCGCGTCCGCTATCCTTACTTCGAGGAGTGGGAGAAGGAGATCCACCAGGCGCAAGCCGCCTATGTGAAGCGCAAGCAGGACACGAACTCGATGGACTTCGACGACCTGCTGGTCCTGACCCTCAAGCTTTTCAAGCAGGACGAGGAATTGCTCGGGCTCTACCGCAAGCGCTTCCGCCACATCCTGGTGGACGAGTATCAGGACACGAATGCGGTGCAGAGCGAGCTGATCGACCTGCTGGCCGGTGGCGGCGCGAGCGTGATGGCGGTGGGCGACGATGCGCAGTCGATCTACTCCTGGCGCGGGGCCGACATGGGAAACATCCTCTCCTTTCCCGAACGCCACGAGGGCTGCCAAGTTCACAAGATCGAAACGAACTACCGCAGCGTGCCGGAGATCCTGGATCTCTCGAATGCCGCGATCCGGGCGAACCGGGCCCGCTTCGACAAGGACCTGCGGTCGGCCCGGCCGATGCTGGGCGTGAAGCCCGCGCTGGTGCCTCTGGAGGATCCTTCCGCGCAGGCCGCATTCGTCGCGCAGCGCATGCTGGAGCTGCGCGACGAGGGGATTCCGCTGGAGGAGATAGCCGTGCTTTACCGGGCACACTTCCAGTCGCTGGAGATCCAGCTCGAACTGACCGCACGGGGCATCCCCTTCGCGATCACGAGCGGGCTTCGATTCTTCGAGCAGGCGCACATCAAGGACGTCGCGGCTTTCCTGCGCTTCGTGACGAACCGTCGCGACGAGACCTGCTTCAAGCGGATCTGCCTGCTGATGCCGGGGATCGGCGCGGCGGGCGCGGACAAGCTGTGGCGCGACTGGTTCGCGAGCGGTTGGGCGGAGAAGGAGGAGGTGCCGGACTGGAGCGAGGTGCTTTCCGGCTTCAAGCCGCCGAAGAAGGCGGCGAAGCACTGGGAGCAGTTCGGTCACATTCTGAACGAGATGACGCCCGGCGGTGAATTCGCCCGACCCTCCGACATGGTCTTCAGCGTGCTGGAGGGGATGTACGACGATCATCTCCGGGCATCCTACGACAACTACGAGAACCGCCGTAGCGACATCGAGCAATTGATGGCCTACGGCGGGAACTTCGACGACGTGCTCGATTTCCTCTCGCAGCTCTCGCTGCTGAGTTCCGCCGATGGCGAACCCACCGGCGACAAGGCCGAGAGGGATGACGAGAAGGTGATGCTATCTTCGATCCACCAGGCGAAGGGGCTGGAATGGAAGGTCGTCTTCGTGATCTGG
>CBFGPU010000902.1:0-1501 GCA_965650715.1 uncultured Haloferula sp.
TCTCCACCGTCTTGCGGATCGAAGGCACCATGGCGGTCATTTCGGCTTCGACCTGCGAAGAACTGGTAATCAGCGCGCTGGTGGAAGACAGCAGGCAAAGCATTGCCATCGCCAGCGGCGGACGGCGGCGCCTGCGATTGGTCCGGGTGGGAGGAAATGCCAGCATCGCACGCAGCGAATACGGGTTTCCAGACTGAAGCGGGAGGAAAGGAAGCGCGGGGGCATCCTCAAACGATCTTTCCAGAGTCGTCATGGGGGAGCGGGGGTAGGGGGTTAGTTGCCAAGCAGACCTCGAAAGACTGGGGATGTCTTCCTTGGTCGTCCTCACTATTAGGGATCCCGGATTATCAGGCCATTACGTAATCGCGTAGGGCAGGGGAGGTCCCCTTTCACGCCCTTCCCGCGCAGTGGCACTTCGATTGATGATTTAAAGAATGGTGATTGGTGATTTCCTCCCCCGTTTGCCCGTTGCGCTCCGCGTGCAGCGATGCCAGCATTGATTCCGTGACTCCGATTCGTCCTTTGATGGCAGCCGTGCTGGGTGCGGCGTTTCTCGCGTTTCCCCTCCATGCCCAAGAGGAGGAAGGCAAGGCCACCGTTCCGGCGGATCTGCTCGACGATCCCCACGTCCGCGAAGAACTCGCGGTGAATGAATTCACCGCCCCTTCCATCTCGAAAATCTTCGAATCGCTCGAAGCCCTCGCGCCTTTGCCGATTCTCAAGTTCCAGCGCGATCCCGCCGCGAAGATGCCGCTGAACCGTGCCGACCTCGCCGTCGAACTCGGCTTCCTCATTGCCGATGGCTTCCTCATCGTGCAGGCGGGCGAACTCGGCAAGGTGGAGAGCATGGCGGCGGACCTCACGCGCTACGGCAAGGCCCTCGGCGCGGGCGAGAAAGTGAACCGCCACGCCGCGAGCCTGCTGGAAAGCGCCCGCAAGCAGGACGTGCCCCAGCTCAAAAAGGAACTCGCCGCGACCCAGAAGGACGTGGAACTCGAACTCGTATCCCTGCGCGATCCGGACCTCGCGCACTTGATCTCCCTGGGCGGTTGGGCCCGCGCCCTCCAGGTATCGTCCAGCGCCGTGGCGAACCAGTTCAGCCCGGAGCGCGCCAAGCACGTGATGCGAGAGGACATCGCCGACTACTATTCATCGGTGATCAGCGGCCTCGAGCCCCGCATCTCCGAGCGCCCCAATTTCGTCTCGATGCAGGAGATCCTCTCGAACCTCCGCACCGAAATGGTCGTGGACGGCAACCCCGTCACGCAGGAGCACATGGCCGCCATCCATGCGGAGGCGACAAAGCTTGTCGATCTGGCTCTCCAGCGTCAGCAAGGGCAATGACTTCCTGGAACATCGCGGTGCTCGGTCTGGGCATCATCGGCTCGCGCGCGGCGAAGAATCTCCAACAAGCCGCGGCGGCCTACTCCGGCGACAGCCCTGAGGAGGGAGGACATTCCCGGCCCCCGATTGCTGCCGTTACCACCTGGAACCGCACCCC